>NZ_LBMX01000073.1:0-2500 GCF_001010885.1 Clostridium sp. C8
TGGTCAAGCCCTCGACCTATTAGTATCAGTCAGCTAAATATGTTACCACACTTACACCTCTGACCTATCAACCTTGTGTTCTTCAAGGGGTCTTACTAGCTTATGCTATGGGAAATCTCATCTTGAGGGGGGCTTCACGCTTAGATGCTTTCAGCGTTTATCCCTTCCCGACTTAGCTACCCAGCCATGCTCTTGGCAGAACAACTGGTACACCAGAGGTCAGTCCATCCCGGTCCTCTCGTACTAAGGACAGCTCCTCTCAAATTTCCTACGCCCGCGACGGATAGGGACCGAACTGTCTCACGACGTTCTGAACCCAGCTCGCGTGCCGCTTTAATGGGCGAACAGCCCAACCCTTGGGACCTACTACAGCCCCAGGATGCGACGAGCCGACATCGAGGTGCCAAACCTCCCCGTCGATGTGGACTCTTGGGGGAGATCAGCCTGTTATCCCCGAGGTAGCTTTTATCCGTTGAGCGATGGCCCTCCCACGAGGTACCACCGGATCACTAAGCCCGACTTTCGTCCCTGCTCCACTTGTAAGTGTCGCAGTCAGGCTCCCTTCTGCCTTTGCACTCTTCGAACGATTTCCGACCGTTCTGAGGGAACCTTTGGGCGCCTCCGTTACTTTTTTGGAGGCGACCGCCCCAGTCAAACTGCCCACCTAACAATGTCCCGTCACCAGATTCATGGCGTCCGGTTAGAATCCCAATACTGTCAGGGTGGTATCCCAAGGTTGACTCCACTAAGGCTGACGCCCTAGCTTCTCAGTCTCCCACCTATCCTGTACAGACAATATCGAAACTCAATGCTAAGCTACAGTAAAGCTCTACGGGGTCTTTCCGTCCAATCGCGGGTAGCGAGCATCTTCACTCGCACTACAACTTCGCCGGATTTGCAGTTGAGACAGTGCCCAAGTCATTACGCCATTCGTGCGGGTCAGAACTTACCTGACAAGGAATTTCGCTACCTTAGGACCGTTATAGTTACGGCCGCCGTTTACTGGGGCTTAAGTTCACACCTTCGCTTGCGCTAAGTGTTCCCCTTAACCTTCCAGCACCGGGCAGGCGTCAGCCCCTATACATCAGCTTACGCTTTAGCAGAGACCTGTGTTTTTGCTAAACAGTTGCTTGGGCCTATTCTCTGCGGCCTGCTCTCGCAGGCACCCCTTCTCGCGAACTTACGGGGTCAATTTGCCTAGTTCCTTAACTGCAATTCTTCCGATGGCCTTAGGATTCTCTCCTCATCTACCTGTGTCGGTTTGCGGTACGGGCACTACTTCTCTCTCTAGATGCTTTTCTTGGAAGCATGGAATCAGATACTTCGGTCAAAATGACCTTCCCCATCACACCTCAGAATTGTTAAGACGGATTTGCCTATCTTAACTCCCTAAATGCTTAGACTAGCATTTCCAATCGCTAGCACATCCTATCCTTCTCCGTCACACCATCGATATTAACGATAATAGTGGTATTGGAATATCAACCAATTGTCCATCACCTACGCCTTTCGGCCTCGGCTTAGGTCCCGACTAACCCTGGGCGGACGAGCCTTCCCCAGGAAACCTTAGATTTTCGGCCTGTAAGATTCTCACTTACATCTCGCTACTAATGCCAACATTCTCACTCGTAATCAGTCCACCGCTCCTTACGGTACGACTTCAGCCCGATTACGACGCTCCTCTACCGCTCACTATAAAGTGAACCCGTAGCTTCGGTGGTAAGTTTGAGCCCCGGACATTTTCGGCGCAGGATCTCTCGACTAGTGAGCTATTACGCACTCTTTAAATGAGTGGCTGCTTCTAAGCCAACATCCTAGTTGTCTTAGAAATCCCACATCCTTTACCACTTAACTTACACTTTGGGACCTTAGCTGACGATCTGGGCTTTTTCCCTTTTGACTACGGATCTTATCATTCGCAGTCTGACTGCCGGACTCATAGTATATGGCATTCGGAGTTTGATAAGGTTCGGTAAGCGATATGCCCCCTAGCCCATTCAGTGCTCTACCTCCATTACTCATATCCGACGCTAGCCCTAAAGCTATTTCGAGGAGAACCAGCTATCTCCGAGTTCGATTGGAATTTCTCCGCTATCCACAGCTCATCCCATGCTTTTTCAACAGCAACGTGGTTCGGTCCTCCACGGGGTTTTACCCCCGCTTCAACCTGGCCATGGATAGGTCACCCGGTTTCGGGTCTACGGCATGCAACTAGTCGCCCTATTAAGACTCGGTTTCCCTTCGGCTCCGTACCTTAAGTACTTAACCTTGCTACATACCGTAACTCGTTGGCTCGTTCTACAAAAAGCACGTCATCACCCTCATATGGGGCTTTGACCGGTTGTAGGCACACGGTTTCAGGTTCTATTTCACTCCCCTCCCGGGGTTCTTTTCACCTTTCCCTCACGGTACTGCTTCACTATCGGTCATCAGGTAGTATTTAGCCTTGGGAGGTGGTCCTCCCTGCTTCCCACAAGGTTTCACGTGTCTCGTGGTACTC
>NZ_LBMX01000074.1:0-24792 GCF_001010885.1 Clostridium sp. C8
GACTATTATTAGCTGGTCTTATATATTAGGTAAAATAATTTTTACTAAAGTCCCTTCCCCCTCATTACTTTGTATATTGATACCATATTCTTCTCCATATATAAGCTTAATCCTTTTATGAACATTGTATAGACCAATACTATCTGTATCATTATTCTTTTTATTTAAAATATTATTTAGATAATTCATTTTTTCTTTTGAAATTCCAATTCCATTATCTCTAATTAGTATAGAAATTTTACTTTCTTCAATTTCAGATGTTATTTTTATATTTAACATTGCTTTTTTTTCAAAACCGTATTTAATAGAATTTTCTATTATAGGTTGTAAAATTAGCTTAGGAACTACACACTCTAGTGCTTCCTCTTCAATTTCTATATTAAATTGAAGCTTATTTCCAAACCTATATTTTAATATCTCTAAATAATTGTTTATGTATTCAATGTCATCTTTTAACTTTACTGAATGTATCTCATTATTAATTCCATATCTTAATATTGATGATAAATTTATAATTATATTACCTGCAATGTTTTTATCTAATTTAATCATTATTCTTATTGTTTCAAGAGTATTAAATAAGAAATGAGGATTAAATTGTGCTTCTAATTGTTTAATTTCACTTTGCATCCTAAGTGCAACTTCTTCTTTATTACTTTCAATAAGATTTTTAATATCTATTAACATATTATTATAAGCATTTGCTATTATTCCAAATTCATCTTCTGAATTAATATTAAGTTTTGTATCTAAATCCCCATCTTGTACACTTTCAATTGCATTAACTATTTCGTAAATTGATACAGTCTTATTATGAGCAATCTTTTTAGACCATAATAGCATAAAAGAAAAAATAACTAAAAATAATATAATTAGAAATATTCCTCCTATAAAAAATGCTCTATTAAAGAAATCTAAGCTTGTTATTGTATAAACAAAAAGAGTCGTATCTTTAATAGATGTTATTTCAATATAGTAGTCTTTATTTTCTAAGTTAATATAGCCACTTTGTTGTCTAAAATCACTTTTTAATCTATATAACTGATCACTATACTTATTATTAGTTGCTGCAACAATATTATGTTTATCCGTTATTATTACATCACTTGTAGTAAAGCCTGTAATAAGATTAAATATATCTTCATCTAATAAATCAAAAATTATATATCCTACTATTTCATCTTCATATTTTATTGCTTTTCCTAGCGTAAGTATTCCATAGCTGTATTTTTCTTGATGACCTCTATTAATCATAGTTATAACTTCGTTTGGTCTTAGTTTCATCCTACTAAATATGCCCCACATAAATATATTATCTTCTTGTATATAATCTGGCTTTATATTTTTATTTCCCATAATCATATTGCCTTGTTTGTCAAATATATAAAAATTACTTTTTACAGTTCTTTTATTTACAAACTTATAAAGTATATCATAAATAGGCTGTGATTTATCTCCATTTTTTATATCAGAAATAATATATTCATCTATTGATATACTTTTTATTAATGAAGTGTACTCATCAATATTTTCTTCCATTAAATTAGCTACATACTTATTATTATTAATATTTTCTTTAAAAATAAGTTTATTTCCTAAAAAAAATAATATTATATATGCGCATATTGAAACTACTATAATTGGAACTATAGCATACCATATAATAGCACTTCTAATTACATCACTGTATTTTTTAAACTTTTTAACCATATTCTCACCTTTTTCTTATATTGCAGAAAAAAGCCAGTAAAACTGGCTTTTTATATTTTATAAACTTATTTCCTTACTTCCAGAAACCTTAAAGAATATTAATAGTGAAATTACTGTTGTTATAGTTAGTATTGTAGATAATGCAGCTGCTGTTCCATAACTTGCTCTAATTACTTCTGTATAAATTGAAACTGATAAGGTTTTCGTTCCACCTGTATATAATATAACTGATGCACTTAGTTCATTTATTACTGTAATCCAACTAAGAATTGCCCCTGCAAAAACCCCAGGCAACATCATAACTGCTGTGACCTTAAAGAATGTTTTTACTGGAGAATATCCTAAACTGATTGATGCTTCTTCCATGCTTGGACTAATTTGATAAAGTATTGCTGCACTAGACCTCAAAGTGTATGGTAGTCTTCTTACTACATATGCTATTATTATTATAACAAATGTTCCGCTTAATACCAATGGCTTTTTATTAAATGCAAGTAGTAAAGTAATACCAAGTACTGATCCTGGAATTATATAAGGGAACATAGTTATTGTATCTATTATAGATGTTATAGCATTCTTTCTTCTTGTTGAAATATAAGCTATAAACATTCCAAGAATAACTATAATGACTATTGCAACTATTCCATAAGTATAAGTGTTAGTTATTGCTGATCCTAATTTATTAAATACTGTTTTATAACTTTTTAATGAAAACTCATTTACAAATCTTGAACCTTTCGTATTTAAGAAGGATGTATATATAACTGTCAATTGAGGCACAATTGCTAAAAGCACTACTATATATACAAATATATGAGCTAAAATATTTTTTACACCTTTTAAGTCTTTTGCAACCATTGGTCTTAATGAGCTCATAGTAAAAGATTTTTTATTTACTACATATTTTTGTGCTATAAAAATGATTGAAGTAATTAATACCATTATTGTTGCTAATGCAGCTGCAAAGTTTGCTTGTCCTCCAACTTCACTTATAAATTCTGAATATATAAGTACTGGCATTACGTTATAACCTTCTCCAATTAACATTGGTGTACCAAAATCAGCTAATGCGTTCATAAATACTAATAGGCTTCCTGCCAATAAAGTTGGTAATATTAATGGTAATATTAATGTTGCTATTTTTTTTATTGGTTTACATCCTAAACTTTCTGATGCTTCTAATAAAGATACATCTATCTTTTTTAATGCTCCAGAAACATACAAATATATAAACGGATATAATTTCAAGGTAAATACTAAAAGTATTCCTGCAAAACCGTATATAGGTGGAAGAGTTATTCCTAGATTGTCTGCAAAAAATTTAGTTATTACTCCACTTCTTCCACATAGTAAAACCCATGAGTAAGCCCCTATAAATGGTGGTGATAGCATTGATATAATAATTAAAACCTCAATTAGCTTCTTACCCTTTATCTTAAACGCAGTAGTTAAGTAAGCTAATGGTGAACCTATTAATACAGCTAATAGAGTTACAAATATAGTTACTGTAAAAGAATTTATAAGTGCTTTATAATAATATTTCTTTTCAAAGAATTTCGTAAAGTTTGCAAAAGTAAAACTTCCTGTGGTTGCATCCTTAAATCCACTTATAAATAGTGAAAACAATGGATATATGAAAAATACTGCAAATATAAGTACTATAATAAGTGTAACTACGTTCCAAAAATCAAACTTTATTTTAAATTTATTTTTTATACTATCATTCATTAGTTTTCACTTCCTTTTATTAAATTTTCCTCTCCATCTTCTGTGAAAACATTTATCTTCTTTGGATTTACTTCTAGATATAAGCTATCTCCTTCGCTATAAATCTTTTCTGATGTTCCAATATCTTGTGATAGTTCAATGGAAGCTTGTCCATCTAATATTTCCTTGCTATTAAATACAATTTCATAATTTGTGTATCTTCCAAGGAAAGTAGCTGTTTTAACTTTTGTTTCTAATCCACTATTTGATAAAATAAACTCTTCTGGTCTAACTGCTATAACTACTTTTTGACCATCCTTTACTTCATCCTTTAAATTTGTCATTTTAACTTTATATCCCTTTTCAAATTTAACATATTTATTATTTTCTTTTATTTCAATAATACCTTTAAATAAATTTGAATGTCCTATAAAAGTAGATACAAATATATTTTTAGGTCTTGTATATATTTGTTCTGGAGTTCCAACATGTTGAACTATTCCATCCTTCATTACAGCTATTCTATCTGAAATTGCAAGTGCTTCTTCTTGATCATGTGTAACATAAACAGTTGTTATTCCAACTTCCTTTTGTACATCTCTAATTGCACTCCTCATCTCAACTCTTAATTTTGCATCTAGATTAGAAAGAGGTTCATCCATAAGTAATACGCTTGGATGAATTACAATAGCTCTAGCTAATGCAACTCTTTGTTGTTGTCCTCCTGATAATCTTTCTGGTAATCTATCCTTATAATCATCAATTTTAACTACTTTTAAAATATCTGCTACTTTCTTTTCCATTTCTTCCTTAGGAAGCTTTCTTAACTTCAATCCATATTCCACATTTTGTTTTACTGTTAAGTGTGGAAATATTGCATAATTTTGGAACACCATTCCTATATTTCTTTTATGGGCTGGTATTTCATTTATAACTTTATCCTCGAAACTTATTTCTCCGCCCTCTATTGAATTGAAACCTGCTATCATTCTTAAAAATGTTGTTTTTCCACAACCTGAAGGACCTAGTAAAGTAAAGAATTCACCATTTCTTATATCTAAATTCAAATCAGGAATTACTACATTATCTCCATATTTTTTAATTACATTTGATGCTTTAATTGAAACGCTCATTTTGCTTCCTCCTCATTTTATTTAGGAATTAGTCTATTTAATAAATAGACTAATTCCCTTAATTCTTACTTATTAGTAAATATTTCTTTAAATTTATCTATCCATGCTTGCTTATTATCTTTAACAACATCTGCATCATCTTGTATAATATTTATATCTTTAATTGCTTTTAAACCTTCTGCTGGATCAACGTCTTTTCTTACTGATCTTCTACTTAACTCAGAAGCAACCATAGTTTGAGTTTCTTTACTAGTTAAGAAATCTATAAATTTCTTTGCATTATCCATATTTTTAGCACCTTTTATTATTGCAACTCCATCAGGTTTAGATATAACTCCTTCTTTCATATAAACTATTTCAACAGGTGATCCATCCTTAACATATTTAGCTCCACCTTCTTCAAAAGTTAATCCTACTGTATATTCTCCATCTGCAACTCCTTTATATACTGCTGATGAGCCTGAAAGTAACTTACCATCTAAATTTCCTGCTAATTTATCTGCATAATCCCATCCATTTTCTGGAGTTCCATTTCCCATTGCATAAAGCATATTTACTAAATGTTCAAAAGATGATGATGACTTTGCTGGATCTGCATGAGCAATTTTACCTTTTAATTCTGGTTTTAATAAATCTTCATAGCCTGTTACTTTAATATCTCCAATTAAGTTCGTATTTATCATAAGAACACTTGGTATTACTGAGAATCTTGTTATCTTTCCATCTGTATTTTTACAATCATCCATTAAGTCTGCTTCATTTGCAGATGTATAAGCTTCAAAGAAATCAACTTTAGGTTCCAATGTTCCTAATGATCCTCCCCACATAACATCTCCAAGAGGATTATCTTTTTCTGATTCTATACGTTTTAGTAATTCTCCTGTTCCAGCAGCAACAACATCTACTTGTACTCCTGTTTCACTTTCAAATTCTGCAACTATAGGATCAATAAATTCTAATGGATGTGGACAATAAACAACTAAATTTTTTGAAGCCGTTTCCTCTTTTTTCACATCAGCTCCTTCTGTCTTTCCTCCACATGAAACCATTCCTAGAATCATTGAAGCACAAATAACTGTAGCCAAAACTTTTTTCATAAAAACTCCCCCTAATAATTATTTATAATTTCTTATGTCTTTCCTTTCTGTAAGCTAATAATACCAAATGTAAACGTATAAACAAACCTTAATCTCTGCAAAAATATCTTGTTTTATGAACAACATATAATATATTTAAAATTTTCCACAAACTGTAATTAAATGGTATAATATAGTAAGTAATTTGTATGAAGGAGAGAGTTTATTATGAAGAGTTTTTCTAAAATTAAAAGTTTACTTTGTTTTTTCCTTATTTCTTTTTTGATAATACCATTAATATCATGCAATAATGGAGCTACCGAAAAGGAAGTTTCAAGAGGTTACATTTGGGAGGCAACTAATGAAAATACTACTATTACTTTGATTGGAACTATTCATATTGGTGATAATAAAGTGAATTTTTTTAATGATAATATAAAGAAAATAATTGATGAAACTGATGTACTATCTGTGGAACTTGATTTATCCCAAAATGAAACTATTAAGAATGTTCAATCATCTGGATATCTAAAGAATGGAGAAACTATAGAAAATTACTTGTCTGAAGATGAAATTGAAAAATTATCTTCTATATTCAAATCATTAAGTCCTAATTTTAATATAAGTACTATTAAATATTTGACTCCTTCATCTTTAAATAGCCTATTAACTGTATTATGTTACTCCAAAGCTGGCATACTAGGAAATGGATTAGATTTACTAATAATTAATGAAATGAATTCCCGTAAATCTAAGGGAGATGATGTAGTTATAAATGAGTTGGAGGGATGTGATTTACAAATTGATATTGGTAATAAAACTTTCACTTGGGATTATTTAAAAAAATATTTAGCTACTCACTCTGATTCTAATATTAATGAAGAAGTAAATAATTCTGAGAAACTTTTTAACGCTTATAAAAATGGAGATATTGAATTCATTGAAAAAGTAAATAATGAAATGAAGAGTAATGAACCTGAAACTTATAAAATAATGCTTACTGATAGAAATATTAATATGGTAAATAAAATAGTTGAATTAACTAAGGATGGTAAAAAACATACAATAGCAGTTGGAGCAGGTCATTTCATTGGTGAAGATAACATGTTAAAGTTATTAGAAGATAAAGGATATAAAATAACTAGAATAAATTAAAAGTTATATAAAATTAGCTACGAAGGCAATTAAGTATGATGCTGGTACAAATAATATTAATGCTACAAAAGTACCTACTACTTTACTTCCTACCATTGCTATAACACAAGCTCTAAAATCTTCTTCACTACATTTGCCATCCACTACATCATCAGTCATGATAGATAAATGTGGATCAATAAAAATTGATGTAAGTATTGTTGCTGTTCCATTTATTATTGGTGATAAAGATAAACAAGTCATTCTAAGTTCTGGAGCTATGCTGCCAGCATATATTGGTGCAAAAGCTCCTGCTGTAATAATAGCTACAGATATAAAATTATAAAACAAAATTTTCTTAGGTAACCTTTTAAAATTTATACTAGTTAAGCTTTCTTTTACAGGAATTGCTATACTATCTTTCATATACTTTACACCATTTTTTGAAAAGCTATGTATTATAAGTTTAGGAATAGATCTTTCTGTAGAAAAATGATTTACTGCCTTACTAAACATTTGCTGAAATGTTGGTATTAAAAAGGCCCCCACAATAGATGCAATACCTGAAATTATAATTATTAAATTAAATATATTAATCAAATCTCCACTACTAGGATTACTTTCTACAAACTTTGTTAATAAAGGACTTTGAAATGTTACTGCTGTTCTAGAGACAAGCATCAATACATTAAAAACTGCAAATGTTACTGCTATTTTACCAGTTCTAACCCCTACTAGCCTAACTGAATAAGCCAATGTTCCAAGTAATGAAATTATAAAGTTTAACACTAAGACAATTATAATTTGTGTATTCAATTAACATCACGCTCCTTAATATTACAAATGAAAAGTTAATAGTGAAATAAATCTTAGATTACTTTATTTTATAAATCCAAATCTGTTAAATGGCGATATTCTAAATATTGCTTTTCCTTCAATTTGATTTATCTTTACAAGTCCAAAGTTTCTACTATCTTTACTTACTTCTCTATTATCACCAAGTACAAATACTGTATCTTCTTCCACTTTAATAGGAAATTCTTTATCTCTGCTATAGGTTTCACCTTTAACATATAACTCTTCTAATATACTTCCATTTAAATATACGTAACCATCTTTTATATCTATTTCATCTCCTGGAATTCCAATTACTCTTTTAACAAGCCTTGTTCTAGTGTCTGTATTATATGAAATTGATGCTATTTCTTTCAAATATTCATATCCTTCTTCAAGTATATTTCCTTTTTCATCATTATCAAAAAATATTATAATATCTTCTCTTTTTGGAGCTGTAAAATTATAACTAACTTTATCAACTATAAGTTTTTCATCATTATATAATGTATTTTCCATTGATTCTTGCTGAACTTTAGCACTAGCTAGCACTTCTGTATTTACTATTGCTACTATTATAATACTTCCTAATATAGTTAGAGCTATTCCCTTAATTTCATTTATAATTTTTTTATAATTCATAAGATTATCCCCTTATTAAATATTTAGTATATGTATGTATTTTGCAATAAAAGTTTTAACTATATAATTTTATACTTCGCTCTAGTATACTTGAGTTTTTTACTAACTTATTTAATGAATCTTTAATATTATTCTTAAAATAACACCTGTAAATAATAAATTAATAATAGAAAAAATTGTTACGCATAATATAGCTACATCAAATTTACTATCAACTCTATATTTTCTTGATATAACAAAGGTTAGCATTCCTATTAAAATTGAAATTACCCAAACTAGGTATAAAGTTAAACTAGATAATAAATTTGATTTATTTACTAATAATAAAACTATACATATATTAATTGAAATAAGAATAGTTAAAATAATATAAAGAATTTCTTTTTTCATAATTAAATCTCCTTAGATTCTTATACCATAAACTATATTGTTTTTAAACATTTTTTATCAATAGGTTAAATATATTTATATAAATTTTACCATAATATGTATCGAAAGTATAACTTTAAATACAAAATTAATATATTGCTTACTATTTTTTATAATTATTACCCAAAAACTGTATATTGTGTTAAAATATAAACATATCGCTTAAACTTATAAAGGGGGAAAATAATCATGGAAAATTTATTAGAAAAATTGTTAAATGCATTACCAATAATCGCTATTGTTTTAGTAGTGCTAATAGTATTTCTATCTTTCTGGAGAAGAGTGCCTGCTGATAAAGCTATGGTAATCACAGGTCTTAGAAAAAGAGTTTTACTTGGAAGAGGGGGATTAATGATTCCTATTCTTGAAACTTCTTCCACTATTTCATTAGAAAATATCTCTATGACAACCGATGTTAATGAAGCACCTGCTAAACAAGGTATCTTTGTTAATATAGTTGGTACAGCAGTCGTAAAAGTCAAAAATGACCATGAAAATGTTTTAAAAGCTGTTGAACAATTTTGTAGTGGTGGAGAAAAAAATACAGTTAATGTAATAAGAACTATAGTAGAACAAATATTGGAAGGAAAATTAAGAGGTATTGTTTCTACTTTAACTGTTGAACAAATAAATGAAGATAGAGCTTCATTTGAGCAAAGAATTGAAGATGATATAAGAAATGAATTAGGATCAATGGGATTAGTTTTAATATCTTATACTATCTTAAAAATAAGTACTCAAGGTGGATACTTAGAAAATAGAGCTAAACCTCAAATAGCAGCAGCAAAATCTGAAGCTGACATAGCTGAAGCTGAAAGAAAAAGAGATACTGAAATTAAAACTGCAAGTGCTATAAGAGAAGGACAAAAAGCAAAATTAGAAGCTGAAACAGAAATCGCACAAAGTGAAAGAGATAAAAAGATAAAGCTTGAAGCATTTAGAGCTGAACAAGATAAAGCTAAAGCTAATGCTGACGTTGCTTATAAATTACAAGAAGTTGAAAATAATGCAATTTTAGCCGAGCAACAAGCTGAGCTTGCAGAAAAAGAAGCTTTAGTTGTAGAAAAGAAATTAATTGCTGAGGTTAAAAAGCCTGCTGATGCTAAAAAATATGAAGTTGAAGTTGCTGCTGAAGCTAATAAAATACAAGCAATTAGACAGGCTGAAGCCGAAGCTGAGGCTATTAGAGTGAGAGCTATAGCTGAAGCTGATGCTAAGAAGATACAAGCTCAAGCTGATGCTGAAGCTATCAGAGCTAAAGGATTAGCTGAAGCTGAAGCTATTAAAGCTAAGGGGCTTGCTGAAGCTGAAGCCAAGGATAGATTGGCTGAAGCAATGGCTAAATATGGCGAAGCTGCAATAGTAGAAATGGTAGTAAATAAGTTACCAGATGTAATGAAAGAAGTTGCAAGTCCATTAGAACAAATAGATAAATTGACTGTTATAGATAACGGTGGTTCCCAAGGAGCATCAAAGGTTGCTAAAATCGTAACTGATGTAACTGCTAATGGTTTTGAGGTTCTAAAGGATTTAACTGGACTTGACTTATCAAATGTTTTAAATAACTTTGTAAACAAAGATATTAAAACAAGTCCTTCTTCTGAAGAAAAAGAAATAATTGATGTTGACGTAGAGTAATACTTTATAGAACAAGAGACAATAGATAAATCTGTGTGAAACAGAGCTGTCTATTGTCTCTATATTTTTATAAGAACTTTTTACCTATTAATAAATCTAATATTTTTATAAATTCTATACAATTTACCTTATTTCTTTAATTATTCATTATATTCTATTACCTTAGTTTATCATAAAAATCTTTTCTTCTTTAGAAGTTTTATATATTCCAACTACAAAAAAGGCTACTGCAAACAATACTATTATCCCTAAATATTTATAAATATTTGTAAGATTTGAACCTTGCTGTATAGCTATTATTGATTCCATAGCCCATCTTACAGGAGTAAAATATGATATTTTTTCTATTATAGGTGGCATTAAATCTATAGGTACAAAAGCTCCTCCTACCATTACCATTAACATATTAGCAAAGTTAAAGATATTAGATGCATCATTTTTACTTTTAGAAAATGCCCTACAGCATACCCCTAGACTAATTGAAACTAATCCTAATAATGATAATATTATAAATAATTCAAAACTACTAATTCCAACATTTATATTTAAGAACTTTATTCCCAAAACTCCAAATATTACTTGCATCAATATTGATAAATACCCACTTATAATATCTGCCAAATAATATTCATATGTTTTTATAGGTGCCATGAATATTCTTGTATATACATTTTCTTCCTTTTCATTAAATACTCTGTATGAAGTTGTCATTCCTCTTATAAGCATGAACATTATTATGAATCCTACAAATATTTGGCTAAAAGTATATTCTTCATATAAATCATTTAAATTTTCTTTTTTTATCTCTAGATAAGAATCGTTACTATAATTATTTAAAGCTTTATAATATACATCCTTATTTCCTTCTGCTGCCATTGAAATGTTATTTATATTAATCATTTGTTCGTTTATAATAGTCTTTATTAGCGTTCCGATATCATCATTTTCTACCGATGTTAATTTAACTAAGTCTGTATCCCCATTAATTAAATTTTCTTCAAAGTTACTATCTATTTCTATAACTGCATTTATAGAATTTTCTGCAAACAAGTTCTTTTTATCTTCTTTTTTAACTTCTCTTATATTAAATCCTTCATAATTCTTAATAGAATTTAATATAGTGCTACTAGTTTTCGAATTATCATTATCTATAATTCCAATGTTTATATATCCAGAATTAAAGTTAATAATTTTTAGCATAATAAATAGTATTAAAACAGGAGCTATTAATGATACAATAAATCCAACCGGTTTTTTTAATATAGATACCTTTAAATTGTTTTTAATTAGTATTAATATATTTTTCATTTATTTTATCACTCCTTTTTCCAACTATCCAAATTATTAACATAACTAATAATAAACTAATTCCGCCAATTTGCAGCCATCTAATTAAAGTAGTATTATCTCCAGAATAAATATATCTAAATATACTTATATTAAACCATCTTAATGGTGATATCTTTGTTATAAAATCTAAAAGGCTCCCTAGATTATCACCTAAAGCAACATATCCTCCGCCTAAAAATGTTAATACTGGTATTATTACATTTGATATTATACTTCCTGATACTTCTTCTTCTTTAAAAATCATAGGAATTATAATACCAATACCTATTACAATTATTAGAAATGGTATCATTGCCAGAGGTACAATTAGTAGATTCTCTCCATAATTTATATCAAAAAGTATATTACTTAATGTATAAGTTATCATTAGTGTTCCAAAGGAATAAATTAAAAACCCTAAAAATGAGGCAAAATAGTATTTACTTGTTGATACTCCAGCTAAACTTATTCTATCTTTTATACTATTTTTTCTATCATTTTTAATATTGTATAATGGTAACATTAAAAAATAGAATATCATAAGTCCTATTTCTGCTACTCCATAGTAATCCATTGAACTTGGTCTTTCATTAAGAGCAACTTTTTCATCTTCAATAAACCCCTTACTATCTTCAACCTTAATAATATCATTAGCCTTTAATGGATTTATACTATAAACTTCTGCTGCGGCATTATATTTACTAGCTATTCCATTTAATATTCCATAAATTAAAGATGGTTTTATTGTTGATTGATTATTTGAATAAAATTCTATTGTATCTTCTTTTAAATGAATAAATATATTTCTATTAACTTTTACTTCTTTTTTTCCTTCTTCAACATCTTTTACTTCATTCAAAACTATTTTCGAATTATCTAATTCTATATCTTTAAATATATTAAATACTTCTTTTGACTTGTCAGAACTTTCATCAAAGTAATATACCGCTACTTCTTCAAAGCTTGTATTACTTGAATCAAAATATGCTGATAACGTACTTCCTATTAATAAAATTAAGAATAGAGGAAAAAATATCATAAATAAAGATTCTTTTTTATCTCTTATACAATTTAAAATTACTGATTTAATTATAGGAATCATTTCTTTTCCTCCTAATCTCTTAATTTTTTTCCAGTTAAAGATAAGAATACAGTTTCTAAAGTTACTTCATTAAATCCTAAATCTGTTATTTTTAATTCTTGATCACATACTATTTTTATAATTTTATCTAAGTTATTTACTTCTTTAGACGAAGTTATAATAAGATTATTATTATCAATAGATATGTCTAAAACCCCTTCAATATTTTTTAAAGCTTCAATATTTACTTTGTAAATGTCATTAATACCTATATTCAAAATTCTTTTATCACTAACTATATCTTTTAACTCTTCTTTACTACCTTCTACTATTATTTTACCCTTATCGATAATAGCTATCTTTGAACATAACGCTTCAGCTTCTTCCATATAATGAGTTGTATAAACTATAGTTGTTCCTCTTTTATTCAATTCCTTAACTGCTTGTATTATATGATTTCTTGATTGGGGATCTATTCCAACTGTTGGTTCGTCCATAATTAATATTTTAGGATTATGAATTATTGCGCAGGCAATATTCAATCGTCTTAGCATTCCACCTGAAAATTCTTTAGCCCTTTTATTTTTTACTTCTAAAAGACCTGTAAATTCTAAGGCCTTTTCTATGCTCTCTTTAAGTTGACTTCCTCTTAGCCCATATAATTCGCCAAAGAACTTAACATTTTCATATGCAGTAAAATCACTATATACTGCAATACTTTGTGGAACTAATCCTAAGTGCTTTTTTACCTTTAAAGCATTTTTCTTTATATTCTCTCCTAAAATTTTAACCTCTCCAAATGTAGGATGTAAAAGTGAACAAACTATACTTATTGTAGTACTTTTTCCTGCTCCATTGGGACCTAATATTCCATAAATCTCTCCTTCTTCTATATTTAAATTAATATTGTCAACTGCTATATTATCGTCATATTTTTTTACTAAATCTTTTATTTCTATTACTTTCATAAACATCCTCCCCTTTATCTCTAATATCATTATATAAAAAAACCCTTACTAGGAAATCTAGCAAAGGTCATCTTTTAGCTATGACTAAAGTCATATCCTTTTATATAATAAATTGCAATTTGAGTTCTATGGCTTAACCCTGTTTTTTGAAAGATAGATGTTATATAATTTTTTACAGTTCCCTCTGATATATATAAAGCTTTAGAAATTTCTTTATTACTTAATCCTTCTGAAATTGCTTTCATAACTTCTAATTCTCTTTCTGTAAATATACTTTCATCTATATTACTTTCTTTTATTTTTTCTTTACCTAAGTTATTGCTAAGCTTAATTAGAATTTCATCTTGAATAACACAGTTTCCTTGGTTAACCATCTTTATTGTTTCTATTATTTTATCTGGCTTTGTATTTTTTAATAAATATCCTTTAGCACCATTTTTTATTCCATCTCTTATATATTCATCTTCATCGAAAGTAGTTAAAATAATTACTTTAGTATTTGTTTTTTCAGAAATTTCCAATGTTGCTATAACTCCATTAACAAGCGGCATTCTAACATCTATTAATGCTATATCCACAGTATTATCTAACAAAAATTTTACCACGTCTTTCCCATTTTCAAATATTCCTACAACTTCAATTTCTTTATCATTTGCTAAAATTATTTTTAAGCTTTCTCTAATTAATGCATCATCATCTGCTATAACTAACTTTATGCTCATTTTATCTCCTTCCTATAAAGTGTATGGAATTAAAATTATAATTCCAAAACCTTTTTCTCCATTCAATATAAACTTACCTTCAACAGTATTTACCTTTTCCTCTATATTTCTAAGTCCTATTCCCATTTTTATTTTTTTACAGCCAATCCCATTATCTTTTACTTCAAGCTTTATAAACCTATTCATTATTTCTATATTTATTTTTATTAAATCTCCTTTAGAGTATTTAATTGAATTAGTTGTAAGTTCAGTTACTGCTTGTATAAAAATTATCCACGTTTTAGAGTTAATCTTATCTAAATCACCTGTATATGAAACTTTTCCCTTTATTTTAGTACCCTTTATTTTTTCATCTAATACTCTCTTTATTCTATTAATTCCCAATTCCTCTTCAGCAGGTTTAATATTTCTCAATGTCATTCTTATTTCTTCCATTCCAGATCTTAAATTCTGAGTACATGAATTTAACATACTGTATCCTTTTTCCTTATCATCTTCTAATAAAATCTTAATGGCTTCTAACTGAAGTAGTGTTCCGGAAATAGTATGGCCTATTTTATCGTGTAACCTTGTAGATATTTTATTTCTTTCTTCTAACCTTGCTGTGTGAAGAATTTGTTCTTGCGTATCTCTTTCTTCTGATAACTTTTTTTGAAGATTATATATCAATTTTCTTTGCTTTTCTTGGATCTTTTCAGTATTTTCGATCTTGCTCAATTTAACTTCATTATTTACAATTGAAATTAGCATAATACATAAAATTATAATTACCTCTTTTAAGTTTTCATATTTAAGTATTAGGAGTATTGGAATTATCGATAAAATAACTCCAGCATGTATCTTTTTCTTTTCATTAATAAGGTATTCAGCAATACTTATGCTAAGCATTAATACCCCAATTTCCATATATTTTAATGAAAATAAGAAAGCAAGTATAATTTCCACTATAGTTAAAATTTCAGAAAAATATCTATTTTTCTTACATAAAAATTCTCTACTAAAACTAGTAATTATATAAATTAAAATAAATGAAACCACTATTAAATTTAATTTGTCAATTTCTATACTTGTCCATCCAATAAATATACACAAAATTAATTTTATTATTATACATAAATCAGTAGTTCTTATATTTAACAACTCCATTTCATAAAACTTTATTCTTCATTAACCATTATTGGAAACTAATTTAATCTCTATATAATTATAACCCACTTTTTTACACAAATATAGTTTAGCATAACAACTCTATATATTGAATAAACTATTTTTACAGTCAATTAAACTACGGCATGAGTCCTATTCAATATAAGTCTCATGCCGCATAAAAAGTTTTTTCCTATTTACTACTTAACAATGACAAGTTTACTCTTGGAGTTTTCTCATCAATTATCAATTATCCATTATTAATTCTCAACTATTTACCATATCTTTTAACTATATTAACTATAACCTGAACTGCCTTTTCCATTGATTCCACTGGAACATATTCATATTTTCCATGAAAATTTTCTCCGCCTGCAAATATATTTGGAGTTGGTAATCCCATAAAAGAAAGTCTAGCACCATCAGTTCCACCTCTTATTGGCCTAACTATAGGGGTTACTCCTGCCTCTATCATTGCTTCTTTAGCATTTTCTACTATATGCATAACAGGTTCAATTTTTTCTTTCATATTCTTATATTGATCCTTTATATTTACAATTACTGTTCCTTCTCCATATTTTTTATTTAATTCCTTTTCTATGTTCTTAAATTTTTCTTTTCTTTCTTCAAAGGAATCTGTAAAGAAATCTCTTACAATATAATTTAATGATGTATTTTCAATAGTACCTTCTATATCTGTAAGATGTGAAAACCCTTCGTATTTATCAGTTTTTTCTGGAACTTCATCTAAAGGAAGACTATTTATAAATTCATTTGCCACCATTATTGAATTAAGCATCTTGCCTTTTGCATAACCAGGGTGGACATTAACTCCATTTATTTGGACCTTTACTCCAGCAGCATTAAAATTTTCATACTCAAGCTCTCCAACTCTTCCACCATCCATTGTATATGCGAAATCTGCTCCGAAGCCTTCAACATCAAAATTATCTGCACCTTCTCCAATTTCCTCATCAGGTGTAAATCCTACTTTTATAGTTCCATGTTCAATTTCTGGATGATTTACTAAATACTCCATGGCAGTCATAATTTCTGCAATTCCTGCTTTATCATCAGCACCTAAGAGTGTAGTTCCATCTGTAGTAATTAAAGTCTTTCCTATATACTGTTTTAATTCTGGTGAAAATTTAGGAGATAATACTACTGAATCATTTAATTTGATATCTTTCCCATCATAATTTGCTACAATTTTAGGATTCACACTTTCTCCACTATAGTCTGGAGCTGTATCCATATGGGCTATAAAACCTATAACCGGTAGATCTTTATTACTATTTTTATCTAATGTTGCATATACATATCCATGCTGACTTATTTTTGCATCTTTTAGCCCTACTTCTTTTAATTCATTACATAATTTTTCAGCTAAAACTAATTGCCCTTTTGTACTTGGAGTTACTTTAGTTGTTTCATCTGATTTTGTATTTATTTTTATATATTCTAAAAATCTTTCTTCTACTCTTTTCATAGTTCTATTCTCCATTTCTATATTGTTTTATTGCCTAATTTTATAAGCATTTAATAATAAAATATATGAAAATATTTATTTTCTACTATCACCTTTTAATAAAGAATATAATATCAAATCTATGACCCCTTGACCTTTCCAAACATATCCTTCACGAATTATTCCTTCTTTGCTAAAGCCACTTCTTTGTAATACATTTTGTGATTTAATATTCTCTGGCATAACAAATGCTTGTATTCTATTTATTCCAATATCATTAAATAGGTACTTCGTCATTGCATTAACAGCTTTTGTAGCAATTCCTTTAGCCCAAAATTTCTCATTTAATCTATAACCTATTGTTATCATGTTTACATCATTACAGTAGTCAAACATTTCTGCTATACCCACAATACTATTAGGTTCACTTTTTAAACAGATTCCAAGAAATATACATTTTCTTTTATAAAAATCTCTTTCAAAATGTCCTATCATATTAGCAACAGTGTTTTTATTCTTTTTAAACATTACAGGAGTATATTGAAATAGTTTCTCATTATTGTATATTTCAAAAATATTATCAAGATCAGAATCCATAATCTTTCTTAATATTATTTCCTCTCCAATAATAAATGGAAATTGTTCATATGGATTTTTACCCAAACTCCCTTCCCCCTCATACACTAAATATAAAAATCTTGTAATAATTTATAGTTAACTTATAATCCAATTATAACATTAATTTCAATATACTGCATATATCCTAATACACATTAGGTTATTTTCTACAAAGCTAACTATTTATAGGGCTGTTATATCAATAGTAAATCCTAAATTGTAGCATTTATTATTGACATAACAACCCCTAAAGTTAATTTAGTTTATTATCCTCATTAATAATAAACTAATTTTCATTATTAACTTTTACTTAAAATTATATTCTGTTACTATGCTTTCTCTTCCTGTTGCTTTATCATTAAAATATTCATAAAATGATAACCCTAAGAAACTTCCTGTTATATTATAAACATTTCTATATCCTAAATTTTGTAATGCTAATGCTGCATTATAACTTCTTTGACCTGTTCTGCAATGTAAGTAAACTGGTATATCCTTTGGTATTTCATTTACTCTTTCTCTAAGCTGACTAAGAGGAATATTCTTAGCATTTTTTATATGTCCATTTTCATATTCTCTTATTTCTCTTACATCTATTATATATTCTTCACTTTGAACTAACTCTCTTACCTTATCAACGTTAACTTGCCTAAAATCTCCATTTAATAAATTTGATGCTATATATCCAGCATAGTTAACAACATCTTTTGCTGTACTATATGGTGGTGCATAACATAATTCCAAATCCTTTAAATCCTCAATAGTTCCTCCAAGTTTTATAACAGTTGCTACTATATCAACTCTTTTTGCAACATCACCTTTTCCTATTGCTTGTGCCCCTAACACCTTGCCTGTAGGAACTTCATATATAAGCTTAAGATGAATTGGTGATGCATCAGGCATTATACCAACTTTATCATTAGTTATAAGTCTTACAATATCATATTTTATGTTCATATTTAAAACTTTAATTAAGGATTCATTTAATCCTGTTGCAGCAGCATTATAATCAAATACCTTTATTGCTGAAGATCCAATGTATCCATTATTTATTCCTCTTTTTCCATTTATATGATCTGCAACTGATCTTGCTTCTTTTAATGCTGGACCTGCAAGAGATAATTTAGTCATGGAGTGAGTTAATTCATTATACACTTCAATTACATCACCTACAGCATAAATATCATCATCATTAGTTTTATAATTTTTATCAACCTTAATAGCTCCTGTTTCTCCAAGTTCCAAACCAGCTTCTTTAGCTAAATATACCTCTGGCGAAACTCCTATTGCCATAACTACTGCCTTGGCCTCTATTTTCTTACCTGATGCTAAAACTACTTTATTTTCTTCAAAACTTAAAACTTTATCTCCAACAATTAAATTAACACCATTATCATAAATTTCCTTATGTAATATTTGAACCATATCATAATCAAATGGTTTTAATATTTGCTCCATAGCTTCTATTAAAGAAACTTCGTACCCAGCTTCTTTTAAATTTTCAGCAGCTTCAACACCTATATATCCGCCACCAATTACAGCTACTTCCTTTGCACTAAGCTCTTTAACAAACTTATTTAGTTTATCTATATCAACTACATTTCTTATAGTAAATACATTAACTTTTTCAATTCCTGGGATATTAGGTACTATTGGCTTTGCTCCTGGTGATAAAATTAATTTATCATAATTTTCTCTATAAATTTCACCTGTTTGAGTATTTTTTATTTCTAATTCTTTATTTTTTCTATCTATTAATATTACTTCACTATTTATTCTTGCTTCTATATTATATTGAGCCTTAAACTTTTCAGGGCTACTTAATACAAGCTTATCTACCTCATCAATAACTCCACTTAAGTGATATGGCAGAGCACAATTTGAAAATGACACATGGGGTCCTTTTTCAAACATTATTATTTCATCTTCTTCACTTAATCTTCTAAGCCTTGCTGCAGCTGAAGCCCCTCCAGCTACTCCCCCAACTATTAATATTTTTTTCTTCATAAAAAAAACCTCCTAGTAGCTGCTTCACAGCCAAATTAATAATCAATTATGTAATTTTCACCAAATTACTAAAAATAATTTAATTTTAAAAATTCCTATAAGAGTTTTATCCATAATTCTTCAATTCTTTCATTTTTTCATTATGCGATAGCATCTGCTATTTTCTTTTGCTTCCAACATAAGATCCAACCCCACCAGCAACATTAACCACATCAAATCCAAGATTCCTTAACTTGTTACATGCTGTTGAACTTCTTCCTCCAGATTGACATACTATGTGATATTCTTTATCCTTTTTTAAATATTTTTCAGGTTCCTTAAGAAGATCTCCCATTGGAATATTTTTTGCACTTTTTATGCTTCCACTTTTATATTCATATGGTTCTCTTATATCAATTAAATCTATCTTACCAATTAAATTATCAATATCATTTACATTTATAACTTTTCCTGAACTTTTACTAAATAAACCAAACATATTATTTCACTCCTATTAAATTAAGTATTTTTATTATATTATTATTGTACAGTATAAAAAATAAATTTTATGTGACTATATCACATAACTATATTAAACTTTCACTATATTTTATTTTTACATTATTATATAATTATTATTAGTATATTTTTGTACAATATAAGCTACTATTTATTATTTTATATTATCTACTTAAATATATGATTTTTATTGATACTACAGTTTATAATATTGAATAAAGATTATAAACTATAGTTATAATTTATAAATATAAAAATTAAAGGAAATGATTGTGATTAATATGAAATATCCATTAACAAATGATTTTAAAAAAATAGTACTAGAAAATATACCACTTATAGATGTACGAGCGCCTATTGAATACCAAAAAGGAGCTTTTTTAAATTCTTTTAATTCACCAATTTTAAATGATGAAGAAAGACATATTATAGGGATTTGTTATAAAGAAAAAGGAAATGAAGAAGCTACAAAACTTGGATATAGATTAGTATCAGGTAAAACTAAAGAAGATAGATTAAAATCTTGGATTGAATTAATAAACTCTAATCCGTCTACTGCGTTATATTGCTTTAGAGGAGGTTCACGTTCTAGAATTGCTCAAGAGTGGATTACAGAAGCTTTAAATAAAGAAATTTATAGACTAGAGGGGGGATATAAAGCCTTTCGTAATTATCTAATTAATTCATTAGCTAAAGAAAATCAAAATTATAACCCTATTGTTTTAACTGGATTTACCGGTTCTGGAAAAACAATAGTCTTAAGGAAAATAAAGAATTCAATAGATTTAGAAGGAATTGCTAATCATAGAGGATCATCCTTTGGCGCTCACGCTAACCCTCAGCCTACGCAAATTAACTTTGAAAATAATTTAGCATATGCTTTAATTAAATGCATAGAACAAGATTTTAAACATATTGTTTTTGAAGATGAAGGAAAAAACATAGGTAAAAATTTTATTCCTCAAGACTTCTTTGACTATTTTCACAGTGGAGATATAGTTTTCTTAGAAGCATCCTTAGAAAAGCGAATAGAAAATACTTTAAAAGAATATGTTATAGATTCTCAAACAGAATACATAAATAAATTTGGTATGGAATTAGGGTTAAATGAATGGTTTAATTACATATATTCAAGTATGGATAGAGTTAAGAAAAAACTCGGTGGAGACAAATTTAAGGTAGTATTAAATGAGCTTAATTTAGCTTATAATAATCAGCTATCTACTAATAGCATTGATACTCATAAAAACTGGATAGAAATTTTTCTTAAGGAATACTACGATCCACTTTATAAATATTCTTTAGAAAATAATAAAGATAAGATTATATTTAGAGGAAATGCTTTAGAAGTTAATGAATTTTTAGAAGACCTAAGGTGAATAAAAAAGATAGTAAAGTACTTTTATTAAACCTTCATTTGGCTAATTTGGATATTCAGAATGGTGAACTGATATTAACGCCGAATTTCCATTAGTCCCCAGCGTTTCCTTGAAGGTTGCAGCAGTATCGATATTTGATCCCTTAAAAATATAACTTATAATACCTTTCATATATATTTGAGCGTATTTAGAATTACTAGAAATGTTGTACCAAGATCTCACCGGTGTCCAACCTGATAAAGTTACCCCAGTTTTATATGAATCACCTAAAAGAGTAATACCTCTTATATAACCACTAGAAACTATAGCGTTGAAATCTTGATTAACGTATCCCCAACCGATAGCAGGAATAATATTTTCGACTCTAGCAGTATAATAACTTCCGTTATTTACAAGAAAAGGAGTTATTCCTGAATATATATTTTTTTTCTGTTTACTTTCAATAGATGTATTAAGGTTAATTAGTTCTGATTTTAATTGAGAAATGGCTTCTGATATTTCTAATTCAAGGTCTTCTTGACTTTTAATTAAATTATAATCAATATTAAAATTAAGATTTTCAAAAGTTACGTTTATATCATTTTCTTGAGCAAATGAATTTAAATCATTCGCTATTTGAATATTTATTTGACTTTGCTGCTCTTGAGTTAGTTGGAAGTCGTTAAAGCTATAAGCTTTTACTGTAACTGTGTTTAGTCCAATAATACTAAGTAATAGTAAAGAAGAAAGTAGTTTTAAGAAATTATTTTTCATGTTAATCACTCCTAAAATTAATTAAATTTTTTATTTATCAAGTTTTTTGATAAAATGATTAATATATAAATTATAAATATATTTAAAATAAAGATTCCTAAGTCAAAGTCAAAAGAAGAAAAAAGATTTATATTAAAATTTCTTTCATATACCACAAGAAACTTTAAAGGAAATCCAGCTTGAAGACTATTATTTCCAATAGCTTTTAGGGGGGAAAAATATGTTAATAATATTACTATAAGTATAGATATAGTAATATATTTAAAGTTTATTTTTTTTAGAAATTTATTCATAAAACAACCTCACTAAATAATAAAGTAAAATAAGTCTAAGCATATGCACATTCAACTATAATCCTTCCTACAACAATTATAGTTTATATTGTTATAAAAGTCAATAAATGTAAAATGATAATTTTAAAAATAGTCTTGAAAATAATTTAGCATATGCTTTAATTAAATGCATAGAACAAGATTTTAAACATATTGTTTTTGAAGATGAAGGAAAAAACATAGGCAAAAATTTTATTCCTCAAGACTTCTTTGATCATTTTCATAATGGAAATACAGTGTTCTTAGAAGCATCACTAGAAGAACGAATAGAAAATACCTTAAAAGAATATGTTATAGATTCTCAAATAGAATATGTTAATAAGTTTGGTAAGGATCTAGGCTTAAATGAATGGTTTAATTACATATATTCCAGTATGGATAGAGTTAAGAAAAAACTCGGTGGAGATAGATTCAAAGTAGTATTAAATGAGCTTAATTTAGCTTATAATAATCAGCTATCTACTAATAGCATGGATGCTCATAAAAACTGGATAGAAATTTTTCTTAAGGAATACTACGATCCACTTTATAAATATTCTTTAGAAAATAATAAAGACAAGATTATATTTAGGGGAAACTCTTTAGAAGTTAATGAATTTTTAGAAGACCTAGGGTGAATAAAAAAGATAGTAAAGACACTTGATTTTATACAAATGTCTTTACTATCCCAATACCAAAGTACTTTTATTAAACCTTCAATTTTTATTAAAGCTTCAGAAATTTTCCCCATTTTTCTCGTGTTAATATCATATTAAGTGCATCTATCATTTCTCCCTCAAACTCTAACTCGTTTTTATCAACGCTCTCTAAAACAAACCCAGCTTTCTCATATACTCTTTGTGCTCTTGGATTAAATGCATAGACACCTAATGTCAATTGTTTCAAATCTGTATTTAGGAATATATAATCACGCATTAACATTGTTGCTTCTGTACCTAATCCGAGATTTCTTCCCCTAGGCCCAATAAGGATTCTAAAGTTCATGCTATGTCTAACTTCATCATATTCATTTATTACAACTTCTCCCACAACAACATTATTAGTTTTATCCTCTATTGCAAGGTCTAGGCGATCAATTTGCTCGTTTCTTGTACTATACCAATTTACAACAAATTCTCTATCAAAATTGTCTGAGCTTCCAGTAAACTTAAGTACTTCTATATCTTTTAAGCATTCTTCCATGCATTCAATATCTCCAGCTTCAAAAGGACGAAGTATTACTTTACTGCCTCGTATGATTGGTTTATTTTTTAAATTTATCATACTATCCACTCCTTAATTAATTTTTTCTTTATTTATAAGTAAGCACTCTTTTTTACAGCTTAATTTAAATTGTTAACCAAATTATATTCCTTATTCAAATAGCCTTACATCTTTTAAACATATATTTAAATCATCAAATATATTAACTTTTACTTCATCTTGAAAAGAAAAAATACTTTCTGCACCATTAAAACAAACCGTAATAGTTTTATCAAAATAATCTAATATCCAGTATTCTTTAACACCCTTAGCTAGATATAGTTCTTTCTTTATTGTGTTATCCATTTTTATTGAACTTGGACTAACTATTTCACATACAAAATCAGGAATAGCTACAATATTATTACCTACAAGCTCAAACTTATTATCGCACACCACAAATAAATCTGGTACAATAGGTTTTTTTAAATCAGATATATTCACAGGATTTTTAGGATTAGATAAACATAAGTCTGTTTTATCTGGAAACAACTCGCAATCCTTATATTCTAAATAATTTGCTATTTTATTAAATATCTTTTTATATACCATTCCATGATTAGGATGTGGAGATGGGCTCATATACTTTACATCATTTACCCATTCTATAGTTACATTATCATCATAAAAATTTAAATCAGCCATTATTTACACTTCCCTTCATCATTTAAAACCCTTAATGAATATTATTACCTTAATTATACCAAATACTAATTATTTTTAAAGGATACAATATAATAATTAAGTACCAATTCTCTTCTAAGAATATCAGCACATTGCCAAAGTGTTGATTCTAATTCTTGTAATGTAAGCTTTTCCATAGTTTGCTCTCATTTTATCTGTTTATTAACCTATCTTATATTTTACAATATAATATTAATTGTGTCATATGTAAATCGCTGAAAAAAAGGATGTGCAGATTATGTAAAATGGACCCCATGTCAAG
>NZ_LBMX01000075.1:0-15147 GCF_001010885.1 Clostridium sp. C8
ACCATAAGGGGATTATACTACGTAGGAGTTTTAAAATTAAAATAAACTAATAGTTAAATTTAATTTTTAATTATTTGTCTTTAATTTGAACATCATCTTAAGATATTATTAATTTTCTATTTCCTTCATAAACTCTTCTTCTGTTTCAGTTTCGATATATTTTCCATTAGCATATCCTATAATAAGACCATCTCTGCCACCACATTCTCCAATGCATCCTACTTCTATATTATCTTCTCCAAACTTTTTTTCTAATTTTTCTATATCTATTCCTGAGCATACTGGACAAACTGATATCATTTTCAAATCTCCTTTTATATTAAATTATTATTATTAATTTAATTATATTAATAATAATTATTATTTACAAATGCTAATTATTTAAATAGATTTTATTTAGCTAATAAAATCTTTAACTTTCTTAAAAATAATCGAATTTTTACAGTTTTTAATTTTATAAAATTAAATTTTCATCAATAGTATTTAGCAAAATACTATTCATATTTCTTATTATTACTACATCTCCTAACTTATTACTATATATATATAATTTATAATCACATACAGATTTTTTCTTTTGAAAAGGATTTTCTCTTATTTCTACAGATTGTAAATATTCTTGTTTAATTAGTGTTGTAACTTTTTCAATACTTCCGCTACTAGCTACTACTAAATCCTTATTAATAGACAATGATGTATTCTTATAATTTAAAAATCCTAAAAATATGTTTAAGATAATTAATATAATAAAAAATATTAATTTAAGTGTCAAATAAACTTTTGGAATTATAAAAAATAAAGGAATTATAAAAAAAACAATTAATATAACTGTTCTTTTTATTATGAATCTGCTTAATACGTGTTTAGATGGCTTATTGATTTCTCCATCAAATTTAAATGTTGGTAATACTGATTTTAATATTAAATTTATAAAGTTCTTGTTTCCTACTGGATATAGTATAGCCTGCTCATTCTTTTCATCTCCATATCCTACCGTCACAACTTCTATCTGAAATATTTTAAATAATTGTTGTAATAAATTCTGCTTATATCTTATTGCATATATTTTATTTCTTGGAATTGAATACTCTTTTACTGTTAATAATCCATATCTAATTTTAATATCATTCTTACCAGCAATTAAAGTAAAATTATAAAGCCTAATTATTTCAAATATGATAAATATAATACTTATAAGTATATATATTCCTATAATCGCTAATATTATTAAACAAATAGATTTAAATAATCCAATAGATAATAAACTTTTTACTTCAACATTTTCTACAATATCACTTGCTATAGAAAGATTAAATTTTTCCTCTAATTTTTGTAGAAAATCTCCTATTAAAAAGATTCCTCCAAATGCCCAAAATATCTTTGATTTACTTATTGAATATAAGAATATTTCTTTAAATGATATAGTTTTTAAAAATTCTTGTTCTTTTCTATTACTAATTCCTTCTAGGTTTTCATATATTTCTTCATCATTTGATTTATTTATAAAATTTCTAATTTCATAGGCATCTTCTTTTTTTACTTTTATTCTTATTTCCTGTCCAACCTCTTTTACAGCACCGGTATCAATTTTTAAAGTACAAACATTAAATATTCTATCAATAATATTTTTATTTATATCTATGGTATTTATTTTATCAAAAGGTATCTCTAATTTCTTTGAATTTATTATTCCACTTTTATATATTAACTCACTATCTTTAATGTAGAACTTTATAGTTATCCATTTTAATATCGAAACTATAATAGATAGTACTACTAAACCAAGTGTTACATAAATTCCCCCTTCATCAAATTTAGCAATTGATAATGCTATAAATATAACTAATCCATTTACCAATTTTATAATTTCTTCTAATATAAAACTTATATGATTTTTTTTATATTTATCTTGTTTCATCATAACTATCTAAGTCCTTATCTGATAAAATATTTTCTTTAGAAATTTTATTTTTTATTACTTCCTTTAAATACTCACTTATCTCTTCTGCTCTTTCACTATCAATATTTGGGATTTTATGTTGTCCACCAGCGGTAAAAATGCTTATATCATATAAATCAAAAAATTTATTTATTGGTCCTTGATTTAATTGAATATGTTGGATTCTTATTATAGGAATTATGACTTTTCTTACAAAATATATACCTTCAATAAACTCAATTTTATCATTTGTTATTTTATACCTCCATTGTTTGTATTCAATTGTTGGGGATATAAAAGAATTAATTAGAAGTATAATTACTAGACTGATAATAGAAATCGTAAAAATAAACCTTACTTTATTAAAATCATCTATTATTCTTGAAAAAAATATTTCACCTGCTATTAAAACTATACTAGTAATAAAAGCACCTATTAATCTTGATATAGTCCATGACTTTATAGCATTTTTATTAAGTTTTTGATATTCCTGCATTATTACTCCCCCTTGATATAATAGAAATTCTTTATTATTATATCATTTATCTAAGTTACTTTTAAGCAAAATATGTAAATTATAACATTTTTAAAATTTAATTTCTTATATTTAGTTGAAAAGCTAAAAAGCAGTTCTTAATAAAGTTTTCCTTGTTTATAGTAATAGTTTATTTTAACTTTCTATAATAAAGGATTTTTCTTAATAAGATCTGCTTTTAAAAATTATATTTAATTTGGACTATTTATTTATTAACTTTACTGTATCTCTAGCAATCATAAGCTCTTCATTAGTTGGAATTTCATAAACTTTTACTTTTGAATCTTTAGTTGATATTTCTTGAATTTCACCTCTTATAGCATTTTTTTCATCATCTATATTAAATCCTAAGAACTCAAGACCATTTAAACATTCTTTTCTTGTTAAAGAAGAGTTTTCTCCTATGCCAGCAGTAAATACTATAACATCTACTCCTCCCATTATACCTGCATATGCTGCAATTTGAGCTCTAACTTTGTAATGGAATATATCTAATGCAAGTTTTGCTCTTTCATTTCCTTTATCTGCTGCATCAATAACATCTCTAAAGTCAGAAGAGACTCCTGAAATACCTAAAACTCCAGATTTTTTATTTAATAATTCATCTATATCACTAATTTTATATCCATGCTGTTCTGAAAGGAAACTGATAACTGATGGATCTATACTTCCTGATCTTGTGCCCATCATTACGCCTGCCAAAGGAGTAAAGCCCATGGACGTATCTATTGACTTTCCGGCTTTTACTGCTGCTAATGAACATCCATTTCCTAAATGGCATGTTATAATCTTTAAATCCTTTATATCTTTTCCCATTACCTCTGCTACTTTTTGAGATACATATTTATGTGATGTACCATGGAATCCATATTTTCTTATTCCATACTTTTCATATAATTCATATGGAAGAGGACATATGTAAGCTTCTTTTGGCATAGTTTGATGGAATGCTGTATCAAACACTGCTACCATTGGCGTATTTGGCATAAGTTCCATACAAGCTTCAATACCAACAATATTTGGCGGATTATGAAGAGGTGCAAGTGATATACACTCTCTAATTGAGTCTAACACAGTATCATTTATTATAACTGAATGAGAATATTTTTCTCCGCCGTGAACTACTCTATGTCCAACAGCACTAATTTCGTCCATAGATTTAATAACACCATGATCTTCATTTACTAAAGCTTCTAAAACCAACCTAATAGCAGCTTTATGGTTTGGCATAGCTTCTTTAATAATATACTTGTCTTTTCCTTCAACTTTTTGAGTTAATATAGACCCTTCAATTCCTATTCTTTCTACTAATCCTTGTACTAATGAATTTTCTGTTTCCATATCAATTAGTTGATATTTTAAAGATGAGCTTCCGCAATTTATTACTAAAGTCTTCATAATTATTCTCCTTTACATTCATTTGTTTCATTATTTATATAATACACTAAAAATCTATATATTCAAATTGATAGATTCTTATATATTTTACAATAATCTTAAATAAAAGTAAAAAGGGCTGTTTATTCAGCCCTTTCCTCTATTTTCCTGAAATTTGTATATTGTTTAATTTTATACCTACTGACAATTTATAAAATCTTAAACTTTGAATCTCTTTCTCTATACCATCAATATTAGATACTATTAATTTTTTGCATTTTTTCAATAAAAATTTCTTATGAATTAATAAATCCCTATTACATTAATATTGTTGTAAAAATATTAGTGTTAAATATTAAATAAATACACATATTTTTGTTTAAAAATACAATTCTTCTATTGTTCTATATTAATTAGAGGATTTATCACTTATAAAAAGAATTAAACTACATATAACTTGATTTAGGAGGCTTATATATGTTTAAAAATTACATATTTGATTTATATGGAACCTTAGTTGATATAAATACAGATGAAAATTCACATCTGCTTTTTGAAAAATTATCTCTTTTTTATTCTTATAAAGGTGCATATTACTCTAGTTCGGATTTAAAAGATACTTATATTCAATTAGTAAATGATAAACTAAAATCAATTACTAATACAAACTTTCCTGATTTTAATATCGAAATTATTTTCAAAGAATTATTTAATAAAAAAGGTATTTTCCCAAGTAAAGATACAGTCAAAGATACAGCTCAGATATTTAGAGTACTATCGTTAAATAAATTATCTCTTTATAATGGTGTTGTTGAATTGTTAGAAACTTTAAAATTAAAAAATAAGAATATATATCTGCTCTCTAATGCTCAAAGGATTTTTACTCTTTACGAGATGAAGTTATTAGGTATAGATAAGTATTTTGATGGAATATTATTTTCTTCAGACTTTGGTGTTTGTAAACCAGATAAACTTTTTTATAACACATTAATTGAAAAATATAATTTAAATCCAATTGAAAGTATAATGATTGGAAATGATTATATTTGTGATATACACGGAGCAAAAGAAATAAATTTAAATACATTGTATATTCATTCAAATCTATCTCCTGAGATGCTTAATAATATAGATAGTACTTATTCAGTTTTGGATGGAGATTTCAATAAAGTTAAACCCTTAATATTAAAATAAAAAAGAAAACTTATAAAGCATTCTTAAACTTTATAAGTTTTCTTTTTTTACAAATAATTATATTAATATATTAGAAAGTCTATTTTTTAATTCTGCTATATTTGAGTTATTTCTTTTTGAATAATCTTCTAATTGGTTAATATCTATTTTATAAACGTCAAAATATTTAGCTTCACTACTAGCAAAATATAACCCACAAACTGATGATGGAGGATCTATCATATTGCTTTCCGTAACGCTTGCACCTGTTACTTTTTCTCCATTTAAAAGTTTAAATATTTTTCTTATTTCCTTTTGATCCTTTATTGATGGATAACCTACAGCAGGTCTTATTCCCCTGTACTTTCCAGAAAGTAATTCCTCATAACTTAAATTTTCATCACTTGAATAGCCCCAATAATTTTTTCTAATATCCAAGTGTAGCTTTTCAGCAAAGGCTTCTGCTAATCTATCACAAACAAAACTTAAAAGCATAGAGTTATAATCATCTCCTTTTTCCCTCAACTTTTTAGAGTGTTCTCTAGCCTCAGTTCCACTTGTAACTAAAAATGCTCCAATATAATCATCAATTTTTAATTCTTCAGGAGCTATATAATCACTTAAACAAAGATTGATATTATTTTTATTTTTCTTTTGTTGCCTAAACATATTAAAAGTTTCTATTAAATTGTTGTCCTTATCAAAAATATTTATATCATCTTGAGCAGAACTTGCTTTAAACAATCCAAATACGCCCTTAAGCTTTACTATTTGATTATTTTCTAAATCATCTAATAACTTATTTGCTTCTAAATAAATTTTCTTTGCTTGTTCCCCATAAGTACTATCTTTTAGAATTTGAGGGAATCTCATTTTCATTCCCCAGGCTGCAAAAAAGAAGCTCCAGTCTATAAAAGGCCTTACATCTTTAATAGTATAATCATATATACCTTTAACACCTAAAAAATTTGGTTTTTTTATATTTGTACTGTTCCAATCTATTTTCAATTTATTTTCTCTTGCTTCCTTTAGAGAAATAAATTCCGTTTTAACATTTTCATAATTTTCTCTTTGAATTTTATAATTTTCTTTAGTTTCCTTTATAAATTTAAATTTTTCTTTGGATACTAATATTTTGCAAATTTCAACTGTTTTAGATGCATCATATCCATATATTACTGGACCACTATAATTTGGGTCTATCTTTAATGCTGTATGGATCTTAGAAGTAGTTGCTCCACCAATTATAAGTGGAATATTTAGACCTCTCTTTTCCATTTCCTTAGCCACAGTTATCATTTCATTTAAAGATGGCGTTATTAGCCCACTTAATCCAATTATATCAACATTTTCCTCTATTGCTTTATCTATTATTTCTTCACAAGGAACCATGACTCCTAAATCTATAACTTCAAAGTTATTACAAGATAAAACAACACTTACTATATTTTTACCTATATCATGAACATCACCTTTTACAGTAGCAATTAATATCTTTCCATCTCTTGTAAACTCTCCATTTTTTTCAGTGTCTATATATGGTGTTAAATATGCAACTCCTCTCTTCATAACTCTTGCTGATTTTACAACTTGAGGTAAAAACATTTTTCCATCACCAAACAATGTACCTACCTTTTTCATGCCATCCATCAATGGGCCCTCTATTATATCTAAAGGTCTTTCATATAAAGTTATGGCTTCCTTTAAATCTTCATCTATATAATTAGTAATTCCCTTAAATATTGAATACTCTAATCTTTTTTTACAAGCTAAACTTCTCCAATTTTCTTTATTTTCTTTATCTTCTTTTAAATTGTTTTTATATAAAATAGCTTCTTCTAATAGTTTCTCGCTAGCCCCTTCAAATTTATTTAATATAACATCTTCAACTAACTTAAGTAAATCTTTAGGAATATCATCATATATTTGTATCATACTTGGATTTACAATTCCCATATCCATACCATTTTTTATAGCATGATATAAAAAGACTGAATGCATAGCTTCTCTTATCTTATTATTACCTCTAAAAGAAAAAGATAAATTACTTACTCCTCCTGAAACCTTAGCATATGGTAAATTTTCCTTTATCCATTTAGTTGCATTTATAAAATCTACAGCATAGTTATTATGTTCATCAATTCCTGTTGCTATCGCTAAAATATTTGGATCAAATATTATATCTTCTGGAGGAAAGTTAATTTTATTTACTAAAAGCTCATAGGCTCTTTTACATATATTAATCTTTTTTTCATAACTGTCTGCTTGCCCATTTTCATCAAAAGCCATTACTACAACTGCTGCTCCAAAATCCTTAATAATCCTTGCCTTATCTAGAAAATCTTTTTCTCCATTCTTTAAAGAAATAGAATTTACTATATGTTTTCCTTGAATCACTTTAAGTCCATTTTCTATAACTTCCCATCTTGACGAATCAATCATTATAGGCTTTAAAGAAATATCTGGTTCTGAAGCCAATAGTTTTAAAAAATATTCCATTTCTTTTTCACTATCTAAAAGTCCATCATCAAAATTTACATCTATTATTTGAGCTCCATTTTCAACTTGTTCTTTAGCAATTTCAAGAGCTTCTTCATATTTCTTTTCTCTAATAAGTCTTGCAAACTTTAAAGATCCAGAAACATTCGTCCTTTCTCCAATGTTAACAAAATTAGATTCTCTATTTGATTTTGTTATTTCTAATCCACTATACACACTTTCTCTTTTAATTTCTTTAACAACTCTTGGTCTATAATTTTTAGCTACATTAGCAATTGCTTTTATATGCTCATAAGTAGTACCACAACAGCCACCAACAATATTTAAATACCCAGCTTTCAACATTTCTTCAATACACTTTGAAGTAATTTCAGGTGACTCCTCATAAAATCCTAATTCATTTGGTAATCCTGCATTTGGATAAACTGATATAAATAAATTCTGTGTTTCTGCTAACTCTTTTATAAATTGATTTAAATCTTTTGCTCCAAAAGAACAATTTAGTCCTATTGAAATTATATTTTCATTTTTCATTGAAACAGCAAAGGCTGAAAGGTTTTGTCCTGATAAAATTCTCCCTGACTTATCTGTTATAGTTCCAGATATCATTATTGGAAGAGTTATATTTTTTATCCTAAAAATCTCATTTGCAGCCATAATAGCAGCCCTTGCATTTAAGGAATCAAAAATTGTTTCAATTAAAACCAAATCAATGCCACCATCAATTAAAGCATCGATTTGCTCTATATATGCCTTCTTTAATTGATCAAATGATATATTTCTATAACTTGGATCTTCAACATTAGGAGATAGCGATGCCATTCTATTGGTTGGACCTATAGATCCGGCAACATATCTTTTTTTGCCGTCCTTCTTATAAAATTCTTCACAAGCATCTTTAGCTAGCTTAGCACTTTTATAATTTAAGTCATAAACTAAACTCTCAAGACCAAAATCACTTTGTGATATTTTATTAGAATTTAATGTATTAGTTTCAATTATGTCTGCACCAGCTTCTAAAAAACCTCTATGTATATCATCAATAATTTTAGGCTTAGTTATACTTAATAAATCATTATTCCCTTTTTGGTCAAAACTAAAATTCTTTAGGAGTTCACCTCTATAATCTTCTTCTTTTAGCATAAATGCTTGAATATTAGTTCCCATAGCCCCATCAATAACTAATATTCTTTCTTGCAAGTCCTTTACTATTTCAAAATTTAAATTCATGTAAATTCCCCCTATTTTGAATTAAGAATTAAAATTAATGATAAAATCATTAATTTTTAATTTTTTTAATTCTTCATTTTTAATTATAAAAAAAGTCCCTTCTAAAAATAAGAAGGGATTATATAACACTTATATACAAACTCTATTATTCTTATTTTTCAGATAAATCTGTAGGATTTGGCACCACACTATATAGTAGGTTGCCGGGTTTCATAGGGCCAGTCCCTCCACCGCTCTCAATAAGATAATTATTATATTTTCTATAATTATATATTTTTTATAATTTATTGTAAACATATTTTATAATTATACCTTAATTATATTATTAAAATAGTACTTGAAATAGTTTAACAGAAAAATGCATTAAGCCTTATAAGACTTAATGCACATTTTTTATAATATATCTATTATTTCTTTCTTAGATTCAGCTTTTAAAATTTTTTCTCTAAATTCTTCATGCATCAATTTTCTAGAAAGGTTTGCTAAAGCTTTTAAATGTAAATCATTTTGTTCTTCGTTAACTGCAATCATAAAAATCATTTTTACATCTTGTTCATCTATAGAACCATAATCTATACCTTTTTTAGATAATCCAATTGCTATTCTTGGTTCTTTTACAGCTTTTGATTTTGCATGAGGAATAGCTATTTCAAAACCAATTCCTGTATTACTTAATGATTCCCTTGATAATATATCTTTTTTAAACTGTAATTTATCAATAACTACATTATCACTTTCTAATAATTCAATCATTTCGTCTAAAACTGAATGTTTATCTATAGAAGTAAGTTCTAAATTTATTGTACTTTCTTTAATTAAGTCTTTTAACTCCATAGTAATTTCTCCCTTATTACGATTAATATTAATTAAGCTAACTTCTTATTTTCATTTGTTTTATACAATCCATATAAAACTGCTCCTACTAATGATCCAAGTAGTATACATATAACCCAAACTAAAGGCTTTTCTACTATTGGAAGTATCAAAAATCCACCATGTGGTGCAGGTACTTGTACTTTCATTAAATAAGTTAATATAGCTGATACTGATGATCCTGCCATTAATATAGGAATAACTCTTAATGGATCTTTAGCTGCAAAAGGTATTGCACCTTCTGTTATATGTGTAAATCCTAGAATATAATTAACTAAGCCTGCTGCTCTATCTTCTTCATTAAATTGTTTTCTAAATATAGTTGTTGCTAATGCTATTATTAACGGAGGTGTTATACATGCTGCTGAAACACCAGCCATAAAGTAATAATTTCCTTGTGATAAAAGCATTGTTCCAGTAATATACGCAGCTTTATTTACAGGTCCACCAAAGTCAAATGCTGACATACATCCAATAACTAATCCTAAAAGTATTGGATTTGCAGATTCTAATGATGCAAGCCAATTCATTACTGAACTATTTAAGAAAGCTACTGGTTCTCCAAGTAATGTCATTAAAACTCCTGTTATAAGTATTCCAATTATAGGTAATAGGAAAATTGACTTTAGTCCTTCAAATTGTCTTGGAAGTCCCCTTAATAAACTAATTAATCCTAACATTAAATATCCTGAAAAGAAACCAGCAATTATTCCTCCTAAAAATCCAGCTCCAGTTGCATTTGCTATCAAACCTCCTACGAATCCTGCAACCATTCCAGGTCTACCAGCTATTGATGATGCTATAAATGCAGTAAATATCGGAACTATCATTGAAAAGGCTGTTCCCCCTACACTTTTAAGAATTTCTGCAATCCTATTATATTGATCTGATGCTGGATCAGCTGAATATATTCCCCATAAGAAGGATACTGCAATTAATACACCACCAGCAACAACAAATGGAAGCATATGAGAAACTCCATTCATTAAATGCTTATATATACTTCTACCTAATGACTCTTTTCCTATAGTCTCATCTTTCTTTTTATTAGTGATTTCACCTTTATCCATTAGTGATTTTTTTATAGGAGCTTTTCCATCTAGTATAGCTTGTATAAGTTCTTTTGGTTTACGTATTCCATCTTGTACTGAAGTTTCTATAATAGGTTTTCCTACAAATCTATCAACTCTAGCATCTTTATCTGAAGCTATTATTACACCATCAGCTTCTTTTATATCTTTTTCTGTTAATTCATTTTCAACACCAATAGCTCCATTAGTTTCAACTTTAATTTCAATCCCCATTTCCTTAGCTGCTTTTTTTAATGATTCCTCTGCCATAAAAGTATGAGCAATACCAGTTGGACATCCTGTGACAGCAATAATTTTTTTCATTTATAATACCTCCCTAACTTCTAATAATTTTATATACTCATCAACTTTACTTAAAGTTCCAAGTCCACTTGATTCAGCTACATTGGCACCTGTTGATGAAGATTTCTTTAAAGCAAATTCCACATTGTTTCCCTTTAACCATTCACTTAAAAATGCTGCTAATGATGCATCACCTGCACAAGCTGAACTTAAAAGCTTTATGTTAGGAGCTGTACAATAATATGCTTTTTCACCATTATAAAAATACATTCCATTTTCCCCCAAGGTTAAAAGAACATTTTGAGCGCCTTCTTCTTTTAAATATTTTAATACATATACAGCATCTTTTTCATTATTTATATCAAATCCAAATATTTCTTTAACTTCCTCATCATTTGGCTTAATTAGTAAAGGCTTATATTTTAACAATTCTTTTAGCTTTTTTGAACTTATATCTAAAACTATATGAATTTTTCTTTTATTACATATTTGTAATAACTCATCATAATAATCTTCATTTATACTTTGAGGTAAACTTCCACTTATAATTAAATAACTGCAATCCTCAGATTTTTCTATATAACTTAGCAAATTTTCTTGAATTTCTCTTGGAACAAAAGGCCCCTTATTAACATATTTAAATTCTTTACTGTCCTTTGTATCTATAAAAACATTAATTCTAGTTTCCTCATCAATCCAAAAAGCCCCTACTTGTATATCTCGTTTTTCTAATTCATCTACTATATATTTACCTGTAAATCCACCAAAGAATCCTAAAGCTTTACTTTCTACCCCATAATGATTTAATACTAAAGATACATTTACTCCCTTACCATTTGGAGAGTAATTTAAATTAGTTGTTCTATTAACCTTAAATGGTTCATAGCTTTCTGATGTAAAATTCATATCTATTGCTGGATTAGTTGTTAGTGTATATATCATAAAACTATCTCTCCTTCATCAAGCTCGTCCATTACTTCCACAAACCATTATTTTATGTGCAACTATTTTTTTCATTGCTTCTTTTCCAGGTGTCATATACTTTCTAGGGTCATTTGCATCTGGATTTTCAATAAAGTATTTTTTTACTGCATCTGAAAATGGTATTTTTAAATCTGTTGCTACATTCACTTTACATATTCCAAGGGAAATTGCTTTTTTAACCAACTCATCTGGTACATCTGATGCTCCATGTAAAACTAGTGGAACATCTACTATTTCTCTTATTTCTTTTAATCTTTCAAAATCAAGCTTTGCTTCACCCTTATATAATCCATGAGCTGTTCCTATTGCTATTGCTAAGGAGTCTATTCCTGTTTTTTCAACAAATTCCTTTGCTTGCTTTGGATTAGTGTGCATAGCATCTTTTTCATCTACTACTAAATCATCTTCTTGACCACCTAATCTTCCAAGTTCAGCTTCTACTGTTGCATCAAACTTATGTGCATATTCAACTACTTCTTTAACTATTTTTATATTATCTTCATAAGCTGAATGTGATGCATCAATCATTGTTGATTTAAATCCTAAATCTACATAGTGCTTGATTTCTTCTACATCTTCATAATGATCTAAATGTATTGCTACTGGAATATCATATTTTTTTGCTGCAACTTCAGCCATAGCAACTATATACTCTCCACCTGCATAAAGTATTGTTGAAGGTGTTCCAGCTAAAATAACTGGTGATTTTAATTCAGCAGCTGTATCTACAACAACTTGCAATGTTTCTAAATTATGAATATTAAATGCTGGTACAGCATATCCTTCTCTTTGAGCCTTTTTTAACATTTCTCTTGTTGATAATATTTTCATCATCTACCTCCATATTTGTTTCTATGACTTAATTTTATCATCTTTATTCGGAAAATGTTTTCATATTAATATAGATTGATTTCATAATTTTTTTATATGCTTGGCTATTTTTCTTATATTATAATAAAAAAGTACTTTGAAAATTAATTTAGATAAATTTTCAAAATACCTTTTTATTCTTAAATTATTAAATAATCTATTACTGCCCTAGATATTATGTATAGTGGTAATCGTGAGGTGACTTCAAATTCCTTTATAGATGTTTTAGATTGCTTATATCCAATTAAAACTACATTGGAGTATTCTTCTAAAATGCTTTTTCTTATACAACAGCATGTGACTACCTTTGCTCCTGCATTTTTAGCACTTTTAACAGATTCTATAATTTCTTTTGTTTCAGATCTTAAGGAAAAGGCTATGACTACATCATCTATATCTATTGTTTTACATATTTTCATCATTATATTTGGATCAACAATTAGAAAAGTATTATATCCTAACAATTGAAGTTTTAAATTAAATTCCTGTGCTACAAGTTCTGTAAGCCCCCTGGCTAATATATAAATACGTTTAGATTCTTTTATTATTTTAACAACATTTAAAACATTGGTTATAGATATATTTTCAATAGTTTTAGTTACTTCTATTAGGGATTTTCCTAATATCTCATTAACCTTCTTAGAGTCCTTATTGTATCCTTCCATTGCTGAAACCTTATATCTTAACTCTGAAAATCCGTCAAAACCACACTTTTTTATAGTCCTTGAAACTGTTGCCGGTGAAGTAAATGATTCTTCTGCAACATCAACAATAGACATATTAGATAACTTATTCATATTTGAGTTTATATAATCCACTACAGACCTTTCACTGGGAGTAAGTTTTTTTAAAATATCACTATCAACTTCTATTATCATAAATATCACCTTATTTATTCTATTTTATTTAATTATATACTATATTATATGGTAAAAGCTAGAATTTTCATCCTAGCTTTTACTATTATTTAGAAGAGGTATATTTTATAAAGAATAGTGGTAGTACTACTATTCTTTATAGTTATAGTAGTACTACACAATTATTAAAGTCTTATACTTTTCTAAATACTAAAATACATTATTATTGCAACAAGAATTATTATTATTTCCGCACCAATTATTTGCAACAACTGTATTAGAGCCTAGATATTGACATCCCTCATAGATAGTTTGATTAGTAAAATGATATATATTACAGTCACGTAAGAAATCTTTTATATGATTACAATTATTCACATAAATATGATTATATCTAGTAAAATATCTATTATAAAAGTTTCTATTAGTTATAACATAGTTTCTACCATTTATATTATAACATGAATTATATCTTCTTACTTGTCCTGGTCTTTGAATAACATTTTGTCCACATTGATTTTGCATTCCTTGTGCCCCACCTAACCATTGATTGTTTTGAGCACCTGATAGGTTTTGAAAATTTTCTGCTCCTTGAACTCTTTGAAAAGCACCATAACTTGCTAAATTACTTTGTTGAACTTCTGGTGCATTATCAAAGTCATAATTTGCATCTTCTTGTGCATTGCTTAAATTATTTTGGTAACTATTTCTTGGATATTCTTCACGATTGTTCATGCCTTTAAAATATTCTTCATAATTTGAATTTTCATATTCATTATTGTAATAGTTCATTCTAAATACCTACCTTCTAAATATCTTTTGTTAAATTTTTTTATATAATATATTATTCTTAAGTTGATATAATGTTTCCTTTTTATTTTAATATCATTTACGAGTATATTATATTAGTGTATATCATTTAAATTTTGTTATTTTATTAAATAAGCCTATTAATTAAAACATATATGGAGCTGTTGCATAGACAGCTCCATGTTAACTATTTAACAACTTATACAATTCTCCATCTTTATTCATTACTTTTTCTATGGTTTTAAAAGGTATTGTAAATGCTACAAATCCAGCTGCTTTAGGTGCTATTTCTCCAGGATGATAATAAATATATAAGTTTTTATTATCTATATAAAAATCTTGATTCTTATCTATGCCCTTAAATGAATGTGGAAATATAAATTCATATTGCGGATCCTCTTTAATCATTTGTGATATAATCTTATTTATTGAAACATTCCATTTTGACCCATCAGTAAATAAATCTTTAATTTCATGTAGTTTTCCTGTTATTAAATTTATAATAAGTGTTTTTCTTACTTGAAATACGGAGTCTTCATTTAATTTGGAATAATATCCAATTAAATCTAGTACAAGTAGATTTCCTTTATAAAATAATATTTTAAAATGGGGCTGTCGCACTAATAA
>NZ_LBMX01000076.1:0-9974 GCF_001010885.1 Clostridium sp. C8
GACGAAATTGGTTATTTACCTATAGATCAATTAGGTGCAAATTTATTTTTTCAGCTAATAACTAAAAGATATGAACATAACTCAACTATAATAACTACTAATCAACCTTTTAGTAAATGGGGAGATGTTTTTTCAGATGCTACGCTAGCGAATGCTATACTTGATAGGCTTCTACATCATGCTCATATTATTAAAATAGTTGGGCCATCTTATAGAACAAAAGATGTATATGAAATGATCCAACAAGAAAACAAATAACTATCAAATAATTATGCATTTTCATGTTGGAACTTTTCAACATTTTGATGTTGACATTTACAGCGCTTTGTATATTTTTTGATTTGCTTATTGAACGACTCAATTAAATTGGTCGAGTAGATGCTTCGCCAAATTGCTTTTGGAAACTGATAAAACGTCAGTAAATACGGGTTATTTAGTAAGCCTTGTGTCACTTTTTTGTACGATTTGCTCCATTTCTCGCAGAACTGACCAAGTGCTAGCTCAGCTGCTTCGGCGTCCTTTGCCTGGTGAATCGTTTTAACATCTTCGCAGACTTCCCTGCGATCTTCTACGCGTACTTTATGCATAATATTGCGACCAACATGAACGAAACAGACTTGATATTTTGCTTTTGGAAACACAGTGAAAACAGCGTCTGCCAAGCCTTTTAAACCGTCTGATACGAATAAAAGTACGTCTTCTACACCACGATCTTTGAGCTCTTGTAGTAGCTCCTGCCAGTTGTAAGCCGATTCTGTTGGGGCAATCGTATAGCCAAGCACTTCTTTTGAGCCGTCTTCACGGATACCGACCGCAATATAGACTGCTTCTTTTGACACCGTATCAAGACGCACGGCAATATACGTCGCGTCTAAATACACGCACACGTAGCGATTGTGCAACGAACGGTTATTAAACGCATCAACCGTTTCTGAAACCGCTTTTGTCATGTTTGAAATCGTTTGAGGCGTATAATGATGCCCGTACATTTTCTCGATTAATTGTGCAATTTCAGCCATAGTGATGCCTTTTTTGAACAGGTGAATCACGGTTTCTTCAAGCGTATCATTCGAGCGTTTATACGGTGCCACCGTCTGTTGTTTGAACTCACCGTTGCGATCACGCGGGATTTGAATCGTTAAATCGCCGTACTCCGTGTGAAGTGTACGCGAGTAAGACCAATTGCGCGAATTGCCTGAGTTGAACCCGATACGATCGTATTTTTCATAATCCAAAAATTCCGTTAGTTCTGTCTCCAACAGCGAGTTGATCGCCATTTCCAAGTGCGAACGAAAAACCTCGGTAATATCTTGTTTTTTTGTAAGTAGCATCGACAATTTCTGTTGTAAACTGATTCATAGGGAAGACCTCTTTTCTAGGATTGGTTGTGGTGACTTAATTCTACCAAGAAAGGGGCTTCCTTTTTACATGGAATTTTTCATTTACACAAAATATTTTATACTCTCTGATAAAGAATTAATACATAATTTAAGGAAGGTAAGAACAAACTAATTACGAAATTATTTAGCGTGTTTTATGAGAAAAGGTCTATCTAAACAATTCCTATGTATTTCATCTACTCGCTACATAGTTTGTAATTATTAAGAGAAAAACCAGGGAGGAACTTTATGTTGGATTGGATTTTTTATCTATACCTATTAAATACGATCTTTATGTTAATCATAGCGATAAGTGAGGTTCGCCGACCAGCAAAAGCTTTGAATTGGCTTGCCTTAAGTCTCATTTTACCTATCATTGGTTTCGGTCTTTATATGAGTACTACAAATCCATTGGGTATTCGTCGTAAAAGGCTAACATCCAATGGGGATGTATCGAACAAACTTCCTGATTCATTTAGCGACTCAGCCTTAGTCATCGCTAATGCTTTAAACCAGTTCAGTGTACATGGGCCTCGTTCTGGAAGAGTCCAAGTCCTGATAAACGGAATTGAAACCTATGAAAAACTTATCGAATCCTTACAGAACGCAACAAGCACGATTAATCTTGAATATTTCATATATAGGGATGACCAAATAGGCAGGCGCATAACGAATGTGCTGGTGGAACGGGCGTATGCAGGCGTGAGGATCCGTTTTGTGAGAGATGGTTTTGGGAGCTGGAATTTCCCCCGAAGTGAAATCAGACGGATGATGGAGGCAGGGATTGAATGCAGGACGATTTTTCCCTTGCGATTCCCTTGGATCCTTTCGAATTGGAATTACCGGGACCATTGCAAAATTGTAACGATCGATGGAGATGAAGCTTTTACAGGTGGAATCAACATCGGCTATGAGTATACAGGATTGAAGCCGAACGTAGGTTTCTGGCGTGACACACATTTGCGGATCGAAGGCGAAACTTCGGAGGATTTGCAAACCATTTTCGACGTTCATTGGAGAATGGCAACACCTGAACAAAGGAAAAGACGCGGAGGTGCAAAAAAACCTCGAAGCAGGGTGCATTCTGTCAATGAAGCACATCCAAAGTTGTTAACAGAATTGGGTGCTGAGTTTCAAAGTAAAAAGGACACATACCGAAACAAATCGCTGCAAAAAGCTTATGTCCAGACGTTAGAAGGTAATCCAGGTCTTCCTACGCCAATCGTTCGAACGACCTACTTTATTTGCCTGAGTCAAGCGAACCGGAGCGTTGATATAACCACCCCGTTTTTTATTCCTGATGAAGACATCCTGATGGCGATAAAGACAGCCGTGGCAAGAGGTGTACGCGTAAGGTTACTCGTCCCCCGACATGTTGCAAATAAGATCGTCGACTCTGCCAAACGTACTTATTATGGAGAATTGTTAGAGGCAGGTGTCCATATTTACGAATACGATAAAGGCATGCTCCATGCGAAACAAATGGTCATAGATGATGAAATCGCAGTTGTTGGTGCTGCAAACTGGGATATGAGAAGCTTCCGGCTGAATTATGAGACGTGTGAAGTCATTTACAGTGATGATGTTGTTAAAGAACTTACTAGGCAATTCGAGTATGATCTTAGTGATTCATTGCAGGTGAAGGTCGACGATCTGGTGCAGCGTTCCATACCTCAGCGCATTATTGAACAAGGTGCTCGTGTGTTTTCTCCTTTATTATAAGTTAAAGAAATAAAACGGCAATAATAAAAAGGCTGCTTGAATTAGAAAATATCTGTTCCCTTTAATTTAAATATAGGGGTGATATCAATAGATAATACATTTGAAAATTTTAAAGGAATACGTTTATTAGAAGATAAACTGTAATTTTTAGAATTAGATGATTGGCTAAAGAATGAGTTTTTAACTTGGGAATGGTGGATATTAGTCTGTTTTTTAGTTGGACCTTGGGTTATATGGGCTAAACTCATTAAAAGAGACATTATTTTAGAAATTTTGTTGTTTGGTACCATAATTATCATAACAACAACCTTATTAGATGTAGTTGGTGCACAATATAGTTTTTGGGATTACCCCATTGCATTCCTACCTATTATTCCCAGGGCCTTTCCTTTTGATTTTTCAATGGTACCTGTAGCTTACATGTTGTTATATCAATATTTTAGAACATGGAAATCTTTTATTTTAGCCCAGATCATTATGGCACTAACATATGCCTATATAGGTGAACCCTTTTGCGAGTGGCTCAAACTTGTTAATTATTTAGAGGGGAGATACAGATATTCATTCATATATTACATCATTGTTGGAATTGTAACTCGAGCTTTAATACTAAAACTAGCATCTTTATCTAAACCTCAAGATCTTACAACTAAGTAAAATTTAAATTGGAGGAAAAAAACTATGGAAGAAGTTAATATTGGTTTACTGACGATCAAAGTCATCGTTGGTTTTGCCACTTTATTATTTATCATTATCATAACAGGCAGAACATCCATCTATCAGTTAACCCCGTTTCACTTAGTTTTTGTGTTAGTACTTGGAGATTTTTTAGGAAATACCATTTATGAAGATAAGGTAGGGATTGTTCATTTTTTATATGCCATCGGATTGTGGACGTTTCTTATGTTGGGAATAGAGTTTATGACTCTTAAAAATAAATCGACACGTTCTCTCTTATTAGGCGATCCTAACATCATCATTCGAGATGGTATTATGGACAGAAATTTACTTGCAAAGAACAAATTGGATGTAAATCAAGTATTGAGTATGCTCCGTCAAAATAATGTCTTTTCAGTTCGCGAAGTCAAATACGGTATATTGGAAGCTAATGGGCAAATAAGTTTATTATTAAAATCTAAGTATCAAAACCCAGACAAGCAAGATCTCAATCTTCCAGAAAGTCCAGTAGACCTCCCAACATCGTTAATTATAGATGGGGAAATTTTATGGGATAATTTACATGAACTCGGATTTGATCAACAGTGGTTAGATAACCAATTAACTACCAATGGATATGATAATGTAAAGCGTATACTTTACGCAGATTGGCGAGAGAGTGAAGGCATACATGTAAGTCCTAAATAAAATTTGTTAGGATAAGAGCATATCAATATTCTTAGTGAATAAAATGTCGATTTAAAAAAGATTCACTGTTTAAAACAAAATTGAACCGTTTAGCATAGAATGGGTTTTAAGGATTTATCTGATAGGGTGTTTGTTGCTCTTGGGTCTTCCATAATCGGGCACGATAGTTAAATAAGTGTGGCGAAACGTTGATTGTAGTCCTCGAACTGCGTCACTAAAAAGCGTTCCAGTGATTCTTCATTCGGGAACTGTTCCTTGCGCTTTGTATATTTTTTGATTTGCTTATTGAACGACTCAATTAAATTGGTCGAGTAGATGCTTCGCCAAATTGATTTCGGAAACTGATAAAATATTAGTAATTAGGATTTTCCAGTAAACCTTTTGTCACTTTTTTATACGTTTAGGCATGGTCTGATATTTTAGTTGATAAAATTAGAGAAAAACTTAACCAGCATTACACATCAAAGTTTGATGGAAAAGACGTAAAATACCAAAGGACTTTTGGCATTTGGGAAATAGATTACGGTGACTTTGATGTAATATATTACACTGAAGATACTAGAAAACTATTTTTAATTGAAGCAAAATATTTCTCTGACTCATTAAACTCAAGCGAAATGGTTACAGATTATAAAAAACTATTTGAGAAAGATGGATATTATGATCGTTACAGGCGAAGATATGAGCTTGAACTGTCAGAAAATAAGAAAGTAAAGGAATTTATCGGTGTTGAAGAGGATATAAAAGTGCATTTGATTTTTCTTACGTCAAAACCGATAGAGTTGGAAATTCAAGATAATGACGGAGTAGGTACATTTCTTTCAATTGGAATATTTGATAAATATTTAGAAGGAAAGTTAATCAATGATGAAGATGACAGCGTGGTTCGTCCATTGAGGGTAATTTAGCTAAGTGGATATGTTTCCGTCTACCGATAGTGCTAAAAACGGAATGGATATGTTTCCGAGAACGGACATACTCAAATGACATTTATTCCATCCTCTCGAGTCATGTTGAGTGTGTTGCGTTGATAACAAGAAAAGATAGGTAAAGGCTTAAAAAGCCTTGAAATAAAGGAATCTCCGAGGGTCGGAGTAGAAACTCTGGCTCTCGGATTTTTATTTGTAAGGCAAGAACCAAACATATCCACGGATAGAAATACCTTAGGGTTGAGTTGACAGGATTAAAATGGACAGGTTGTGGAGATAGGATGAATAAAGAATTTATGAGTAGTTGGAATAGATGTTAGATAAATTTTCCTAATAAAATATTTATATTTACACTAATTATCATGTAAATGGGAACAATTAAAGATAATTAGTCTAAATTTAACAGAGAGGTTATGTAATGGAGAATAATAACAATAACTCGATGTCAAGGATAACATTTATTCCAGCAAAAAAGAAATCAAACAAAAAGGTAGCAATATATTGTAGGGTTAGCACAAATCATGATTCACAAGAAGAAAGCTTAGAAGCACAAATGGAAGGATTAAAGCAAATAGTAAAGAATAATTCTGACTGGAGTTTATTTAAGGTCTACACAGATAAAGATTCAGGGGGGAATACATTTAGGTTTGGATTTCAGAATATGATATTTGATTGCTATGAAAACCATATTGATATAGTATTAGTAAAGTCCATTAGCCGCCTTTCAAGGAATACCGTAGATTTACTTGAAACAGTTAATAAGTTAAGGTGCATGGGAAAAGAGATAATATTTCATGATGAAAATATCAAAACCAGTCAAGCAGAAAATGATGTATTTGTAGCAGCAGTAACTGCATTTGCACAAGCAGAGAGTGAATCAAATAGTGAAGCTATAAAATGGGGCTTAAAGCGAGGATTTGAATCTGGTCAATCTAAACTTTATAATAGAAGGTGTTTCGGTTATAAACATAATGAAAAAGGTGAACTTACAATTAATGAAGCACAGGCAGAGGTTGTTAGAAAAATTTATGATTTATATTTAAAGGGATATAGTGTAGACTTAATAATACGTGATCTAGAGCGTTTAAATATCAAGTCTCCTATGGGTAAAGATAAGTGGTCTAAACGAGCTATTAAGACAATACTAACAAATGAAAAATATATAGGAAATGTAATTTTAGGTAAAACCTATACAGGTGTATTTCCTAATAATAAACAGCAAAGTAATAATGGTGCTCAAGAAAAATATTTACTTGAAGATGCACATGAGCCAATAGTAGAACGTGAAAAATTTGAGCAGGTTCAAGAGGAAATAAAGAGAAGAAGCAACGTTGAAATCGTTTATGGTAAAATAAAAAGAAAGAAAACACATTATAGCTCTAAGAAAAGAACATAGAATTATATACAATAGGATAATGAAAACAACGGAAGAGAGGTCAAACTATGCAAATTGCACTAACTAAAAAACTATCGACTGCTATGGGGATAAAGCCAGCAGCTATAAATGAAGATGTAAATCCATTATTTACGTGGACAGCAAACTGGACTAATGTTTGGGAAAATCGTAGAACAGAAGATATGCTTGTTTTAGTAAACAATGCTACTAGGTTTACTGTTGCTGTTTATCAGGTGAAGAAAAAGGAATTAAAAAATATAAGCGAAATTATTAAGTCGGCAATTTCAAATACTCTTTCAGATATGAATTTTAATGAAGAGGCTGTGGCAGAGTATATGGAAATGGCAGGTGGTATAGAATTTGTTCAGAACAATAACAGGCAAGCAGCATCTTGGGTAACAAAGGCTGGATTAGAATGCTCTCAATGTGTTGGAAATGAGTATGATGGGAGTGAAAAAGTCTTTAATGATACTGTAGGTTGCTTTTCAAATAGACTAATAGTAGGTTGTAGCGGGAAACGGGAAGACAGTTTTTACCCTTATAAATTAATGAGAGAGGAACTAAAAAAAATTACCGGAAAAGAGATTTATAAATATAAAGCTTTTGAGTTAGAGGTTACACTTGATTTAGATATATATAAGGCTATAAGAAAAATAATTGTACCTGCAAATATAAAGTTAGCTAAGTTCCACAAGGTGCTTCAGTCAATATTTCATTGGAGGAACTATCATTTATATGACTTTACTGCTTTTGATAAAGAGACAAATGGGTTGATTAAAAGAATAGTCCCCTTTGAAGCTGATTTGGAATATGATAATAATGCTATTTTAATGGAAAATTATACTCTTAATGAAATATTATCTGAACAAAATTATATAATTTATACCTATGATATGGGCGATAATTGGAAACATGAAATTAAGCTAATAAAGACAATAGAAGATTATGATAAAGAGTCACCATACCTCTTAGAAGCAGATGGACAATCGCCACCAGAGGATGTGGGAGGGGTAACAGGATTTATTGAGTTTCGAGATATTATGATGAATACAAAATCACCAGAATATGAGAACATGAAACAGTGGGCAGGGTATTGGAGCTTAGAACTAAAAGATTGGCAAAAACGACCTGGTGTTATATGGATGTAAGTATGTTATGACATCAATAGTAAGAATTCAAACATATTTAAAATAGTAAAATAATAAACTAAATGGACTATATAATGATATTGAGGAAATGGCTATTTTACAAGCTTTAAGAGGGGTTTTCTAAGGAGAAATTGTCATCAATCCTATCACCTTATTTAGAATAACTATCACACGTTGAGAGTGTTGTATTGATAACAAGAAAAGATAGGTAAAGGGTTAAAAAGCCTTGAAATAAAGGGATTTCCGAGGGTCGGAGTAGAAACTCTGGCTCTCGGATTTTTTATTGCATAAATCAGAACCAAACATATCCACGATTGAAATACCTTAGGGTTGAGTTGACAGGATTAAAAGGAATAGGTTGAGTTGAAAAGATGATTATAATTTATGTGTAAGATATGATTAGACTTGAAAATGTTCCTCCAAAGGAATATAATGTAGTCTGACCTACGGACAGTGAAATACATGAACTATGAAATAATGGAATAACAGTTATACTATGAACAATATTACCATTACCAATTCATAAATTATTATCCTTTAATCAATGATAACACCAAAACATGAATTTTATGTATATACAAAAGGGTAGACTTCCCCTATAGGTATTCCGATAGACGCCCCGTACTTACCTACTATTTCTATATATCATAAAGCACTAAATCGAATTTGAGCTTGTACTTTTTCGTTTCAGAATCATAACACCTATTAAACCATTTTATACCGCAACTAAATAAGCTATATATTCTAACTACTTTATTCTTTAATTTCTTTGTTGCTCCTACAATCTTACTTTTCTTATTCTTAGAACAATCTGCTCCCAGTATTATCATCCAAGTATAAGCTATACTTAAGCATAAATATAGATTCTTAAAATATACTAGAGATTCTGTCCATGTACCTTCCATATCAAAACCACTTGATTTTAAATCCTTAAACATCTCTTCTATAATAAATCTTTTTTTATACTCACTTACTGCCTTCTTACTATCCATGTTAGTTATTATATACCATGTGTCTTCAGAGTCTTCTGCTTTACATACCGCTAGGTTACATTCATATTTTTCAGCACTTAATAAAACCCCATTAAATTTCTTCACAACTTTCTTTATTGGGGATATATCTCTTAAATACTTAATTTTATCTTTGCCTTCTATTTTTACAAGTAAGTCATTTGTGCATCTTATACAATATTTCCACCCAATACTATCTATAAATCTAAACAAATCTATGCTTTTAAAACCTCTATCTGCCAATAACACAACTTCATAATTATAGGAACTAAAAATCTCATTAAGCTCTCGTATTCCTTCTTTTATGTGTTCAAAGTTTTTATTATCCTTCTCATTATATTCGAATATCTTATACCATAAAGGAATTGCTCTTTTTCCTACTTTCAATGAAAACTTTAATATTAAAAATCTATCATCAAGGGTAGTATGATCAAATATTATTACTGCTTTATTGTTTTCACTTCTCTTTACGTATTTCTTTAAAATTTCTTCAACAAAAAAACTATATACATACTCTGGACTTATTGGTGAGGATCTAAAAAATCTATCTATTCTTTTTATTTTGCTATCTTCTGTTGCATCTGTAAAATCATCCTTTAACTTTTGAGATATCTTTGATATTACAACTGATTCTGATAAGATTATTCCTATGATTATATGCACTAGGTTTTTCAATCTTTTGCTTGTTATGGGGAGAATCTCATGTAGTATTTTCTCTAATTCTGTTGTAATATATTCTTGTGTATTTAACATAGCCATCTCTCCTTTTATACCTGTTTTCATCAACTTGTATTTTAAGGCTTGGCTATGTTTTTTTCTACTCTTTTTTATTGGTAATTTTAACCTTGGTTAACTTGCCCTTTTTACTGTCCTTAGATCAGGATATGAGTCAGATTTTTTTAGTAAAAAAATAAAAAAACTATTGACAGGTTTTAAAAAGTGGTGTATATAATAATTAGAGTTAGCACTCAACGATAGAGAGTGCTAATAATGAGAATAAAAACAAGTAAAGGAGTGATTAACAT
>NZ_LBMX01000077.1:0-17105 GCF_001010885.1 Clostridium sp. C8
ACTATATAGGGTCCATTTTAATAATGTAGTTTTTATATCATTATTTTTTTATTTTTTTGCATAAAAATTTGGATATATATAAGTTTGTATTCCCTTATCTTAAAGGGTCCATAAACTTGTATATATCCAATTGAAATATTAAAGAATAAATAATAAAAAAACTGCACTAAACAAAAAATTTAGTGCAGTTTCTTTATTATTTATTTAAAGCTTCCATTAAAGTTTCTAAGTTTAATCCATGTACCATTGCAGCATCTTCTATTGATTCTGCTTGAGCTGATGGGCATCCTATACATCCCATTCCAAAGCTCATTAAAATTTCTGGTGCATTTTCTTTTACTCTTATAACTTCTCCTATTGTCATATCCTTAGTTATCATATTAATCACCTTTCCTTGTATTATTTAAATTTACTATGCTTATATGTTTCAATTAATAATCTTTATTCTTACTGTCTTATAAAATTAACAACTATTAGTCTTATTTAATTAAAATAGCAAAATTGAAAGCATATATATCAATTTTAATCTATACTAAATATTAAATGCAATATTTTATCTTTAATTCTTCTAAAATAGCTAGATTTTCATCTTTCACATTGTTATTTTCATTTTCAAAGTTTAAACATTCTTCATTAATCAAATCAAAAGTTTCTTCTTTTAATCCTCTTTGTGCAAACTTATAAACTACCTTATCCTCTTTATCAATATGTCTTTCTAAAAGATTAGTATATGAAACTGCATTTGCTATTACATCCAACTTAGCTTCTTCATTCCCATTTTTTAAACCTTCTAATGCTTCTGTTAAACTAGCTATATATAATCTTCCAAGATCATGCTCTACAAGCATTCCATATTTAACTACTTTTTCTGCTGTTTCTCCAATTTCATCAACCATTCTATTAAACAGCATAACCTCTTCTTTTTTATGATGATGTGAATCTGCATAATTTTTTATGAAATGTATCATTCTATAAAAATCATCATAATTCAATTCCTCACCATTTAAGACAGACAAACAAGATTTTCTAACTATCTTTAACATTTGTTTAATGTTTTTATGTTCTTCCATCATTAATTCTATTGCATTCATTTTTTCAGCTCCCTATACTCTTTCTATTGAAAATTCATCATTTTCTAATAAAATATAGTTAAATTCCTTATTAGCCTCATTTACAAAAGACTTTATCCATAAGTTTCTTAAAGTATAAAAATAATTTACATCTCCACCTACAGAATCCCAAATGTTTTTATGAACACAAACTCTTCTTTTCCAAAGAACTTTATCTTCTTCTTGTATTAGTACTTCATTTACCCTATCACATGGCATTCCATCTAAAATATAATCATTTACTGCATTAAATATATCTACAGCATTATCTAAAGGTTTCATTTCTTCTTTTGCTTCTTTAGCTGCTTTTATACCTTGCTTTATATATAAATCTTCTAACTTAGTACCTGTGTTTTCTTTTTCTAAAACTTTAACTGTCCATGTTGCAAGTCTTCCTTCTGCTGAATGAATTTTACTTTGAAGCCATCCATGAATATTTGAAGTATCTATCATTTCTTCTAATGGAAGATTAGGTAATTTTTCTCCATGTTTACTATTTATTTCTTTTGATAATTCTTCTATATTTAAATTTTCATTTTTAGCAAGATTTATTATTTCTGCTTCAAGACCTTCAAACCAAACTATTTTATTAAATAACCAATAATGAATTTTTCCTAAATATAAGCTCATGCTTTTTCCTCCAATATCTATAACTTATTTATTAATGAAAGTGTATCATATAGTTATTTCTTTATCGGTAACCCTTGTTACACCTTGTATTGATTTTATATTTCATCTATAATTTTCAAATTTAACTCTTTTGCAAATTCTTCTCCTATATATCTATTTCTTAAATTTTTAGGATCATGTGCATCTACTCCTAATATTCTTTTTACATTATATTCCTTTGATAAAATCCAAAAATCTTTTATAGGATAATAATATCTTTCTCCTAAGTTATAGTTAATTTTCCCTCTTTTCATTCCATTTATGTTAATTTCAATTGGCATATTTAATTTTTCTGCTGCTTCTAGTATTCTTCTCGATGCCTTAATTGAATGTTCATCCCAGTTTCTATAAGATATTCCAAACAAATCAGGATGAGCTATATAAGCAAAATCTAAACCTTCCATAGATTTTATTACATGATCCACATAAACTTCTAATATCTCTGGAGTAAAATTAATATCTCCTACATATATCCATTCACCTTTATAAGGAAAAAAATGCACTCCTAATAATAAATAATCCACATTATATTTTTCCTTAAGCTCTTTATATAACCAGTGATACTCTTCAAAATATTCACATTCCATTGCTTTTTTAATAGAAATTTTATCTTTATATTTTTCTCTTGAAATATCTATTTCTTTAAAATATTCTTCTAATTGATCATAAGTCATTCTACTACAGTTATCTATATTCTTCCCTGGATGAGGTAGATGATCTGATATTCCTATTTCATCATATCCTTCTTTTATTGCTTCTCTTATATAATCCTCTACTGTTCCTACTGCATGATTACATCTATAATTATGTGTATGATAATTAGTTTTCATTTTTTTCACCTATCCTTTGATATTATCTCTTTAATTTATCACATACTTTATATAATAACATATATAAATTCTAACTTCTATTTTCTTACCCAAATGAAAAGGCTATCACAAACTAATTTATGATAGCAATTTCTACTATTTTATAAAAAATTCATTCTTATTCCTTGAACCTCTATTACTCTTTTAGTAATCATACTGTGAACAACCACAACTTCATCTCTTTCAGATATATAACAATAGTCTTTTACCTTAAAGGCTATTTCTTCTTCATTTTCATAATCAGTAATATAAACTTTATATACAGGTATATTAGTAGAGTTTTTTACTGTTTCCACAATACCAGTACATATACCACTAGTTTTTGTATATAATCCAAATATTGCTTCAAAAAAATATATTATGTCTGGAATAAATATTACTAAAACTATATAAAATTCCCTGGCAAAATGACCTGATATTATAAAAAACAGTGTTAATAGCTTTAGCCATTTTATTCTATCAACTCTATCCTTCCATTTAACCTTCATATGAGGAGAAAATTTCATATTAATTCTCCAAAAAAAGTTACTTTCTTTATCATAGCTTCCAGGATAATCATAGTCTCTTTTCCATTTTAATTGTCTATCAGTAAGTTTTAAAACAATTATTTTTCTTTCAATTATATAGGTTAAAATCAGAATAATTTCAGTTAATATTTCTACTCTAATTAAAATTAAATCTTTAAATATTACAGCTATTAATATACTGTATATAGCAAATAAGATGCATATTATTTTAAATATATTTGTTTTCTTTTTTATTTTTATAATTATTTCATGCTCTAAATTAAGTTTTAAATTATTTATAGAAAAAAAACCTAGTGTTATTATGGATAATATCATAATTATACTTATTGATTCAATATTAATGCTATAAAAAAACGAAATATTAATTCCCTTAAATCTAAGATAATAAGATATATTTCCTATAATACCTAAAAATATTCCTACAACTGCAAATATTCTTATATTTTCTAAACTTCTTCTTTCTGATCCCATAACACTTACTCCTTATTATAAAAGATCAATAATTTTTATAGTGTAAAAAAATAATTTCATTATTTACTTATATTATATTATAATAGTGTTAATTATTGTTATAAATTTATGTAAACGAGGTGTTTTTATTGAAGAATTTTATAGATCTAAGAAGTGATACTGTTACTAAACAACCTGAATTTATGAAAGAAGCTATGTTTAAAGCTGAAGTTGGTGATGATGTTTATGGAGATGATCCTACAATTATAAAACTCGAAAATCTTGCTGCTGAAATAATTGGAAAAGAAGCTGCTCTTTTTGTTCCTAGTGGTACATTTGGTAATCAGCTTGCATTATTTACTCATTGCAAAAGAGGTAGTGAAGTTATTTTAGCTGATTCTAATCATATAATTGCTCATGAAGTTGGAGCAAGTTCTATAATTGCTGGCGTTCAGCTACGATCAATAGATTCCAACAATGGAGTTATAAAACCAAATGAAATAGAAAAAAGAATTCGCTTTGAGGATGAAGATATTCACTTTCCTTCTACGTCTCTAATATGTGTTGAAAATGCTCATTCTAGTGGAAATGTTTTATCTTTAGGTGAAATGGATGAAATTTATACTGTAGCCAAAAAATATAATTTACCTGTCCACTTAGATGGAGCAAGAGTTTTTAATGCTTCAGCTTCATTAAATGTTGATGTAAAGGAAATTACTAAATATTGTGATTCAATTATGTTTTGTTTATCTAAGGGTTTATGCGCTCCTGTAGGTTCTGTTTTAGCTGGAAGTAAAGAATTTATAGCTAAAGCAAGAAAAAAGAGAAAACTTATGGGTGGTGGATTAAGACAAGCTGGATTCCTTGCTGCTGCAGGAATAGTTGCTCTTAATGATATGACTAAAAGATTAAATGAAGATCATGAAAATGCTAAACTTCTTGCAAGTGAATTAAATAAGCTTCCTGAAATTAATGTTAATCTTGATAATGTTAAAATAAATATGGTATTTTTTAGTTTTAAAGATAATAGCATAGATACTAAAAATTTAGTTAAGTTCTTTTTAGAAAATAATATTAAGATAAATGATGCTGAAAATGGACTTATGAGATTTGTAACTCATTATTGGGTTACTAAAGATGATATTTATAAAATTGTTAGTGTTTTAAAATCATTTTTATATGAGCAATAAATCTTAATAAATAAGTATAGGAAGCTAAATAATTTAGCTTCCTATACTTATACAATAATATATAAATACAATTATAATATAGAAATTTTTATACAAAATTAATTATATAGTTTTCTTCTAATTCTTTAATATATTTTTTAAATTCTATTAAGTTAATTTTTTTACTTTCTATTAAATATATATAGTCTAATAATTTAGGGTGAAATTTTAAATTTAATATTTCTTTACAAAAAGCATGAGCTGCAATTTCTCTTGTCTTAAGTATTGTAGCTTTTCTTTTAATTAGTCTCCCTAAAACTATTTCTATCTTATCAAGCTTATAATTAGTATTATCATTATTGCTATATTCCAAAAAATGGTAAAACTCGTGAGCTAAATGAATATTATATACTTCTTTTCTAGATATACTTAATCCATGCTTCTTTAAGGTTTCTATAATTTGATTTATAGAATTCTTATAAATTATTATTTGTTTTTCTTCTTTATCAAAAATTATTTCTCCTCTAATATCTAAATTCTTAGATTCACAGCATTCTTTAATTACTACTTCTACTCCATTATTTTTTAAAAGTGACTCTATGTCCTTGCCTTTATATTCATTTGCAAGATTTTTACCTATTTGAATTGCTTCATTAATATAATATTTTATTTTTTCATTGGGTATCTTATGGAATAATGAATCTTCCACAAGCTCTAACAAAGACAAAATTTCATCATTCAAAAAATATAAGTTTTTCATACATCACCTCTAATTTTCTTGAGTGGCTAATATTCCAATTTTAGTATTCTCACCTAAAAGTTCAATTTCAAGATTAGTTAATGTCAATAACTGATCCTTATTAATTACTCCAGATAAATCTATAAGTTTTTGATTAAAAATTATATATATTTTGGGAAGTTGTGCACCTGCATCTGTAAATAATGTATTTTCATCTATAAATTTATTATAGTTTTTATATAGCTCTTTCTTTGTGCAAAATAAAACTTTTCCCTTATCTTTTTGTAATCTAATTACTCCGTCTTCATCAAGGACTCTAATTTTTTCTTTCTTGCTAGATATAAATCCAAAAAGTTTTTTTGTAGTTTCAAAACATTTAAATATTATCCATCTTCCTGTTTCTCCAACTATTTGAATATTATCTTTTGATACTGATGTTGAATCACTAACAATACTTATGAGTTCATCCTTTGTCTTTTTATCTGCACCTAATTCCTTAGTCCTAAGTTCTGTTGCTCCTGTTGCTGAAGCTCTCAAAATATTTTTTTTAGCATCTACATCTACAGTAATTTCAACTGTATCTGGATTTGCTCCTGCTTTTACAACAGCTTCAAGAATATCCATTCTTATCTTTTTAATATCTTGTTCAGTGGGATTAATAACACTTCTTTCTATTTGCTCTCTAACCAAAGCTAATGCAACTCCTATAGTTGAAATATATGGTGCATTTTTGGCAATATTATATTTAACATTCATAATTTCTGAAAGATATGGTGTAACTATTGAAGCTGATCCTCCTCCACCCACAAGTTTTATTATAGATTTATTTAATTTATATTCTGTAATTAGCTCGTCTACTATTTTTTTCACTTTATTTATAGCTATGTTCATAACTGTTTTTGCTGCATCTTCTACAGACATATTGACTTCTTTTGCTATTACTTCCCATGCTTTTATTCCAGCCTCTATATTACCTCTGGCATAATCCTCTTTATCAACATAGCCTAATATATTGGCTGCTCCAGCTAATGTTAAGGCAAAACTTTTTCCATTATCACATTTAATTGCTACATAATTGCTTTTATCCTCTGGTCTAGGAGATATATAAATTAACTCTGGATTAGATATTTCCTCTGTATCAGCAAATATTTCGTATTCCTTATCTGCTATATGTGCACTTCTAGGTCCAACATCTACTATTTTATTATTTTCTATAATAATCATACTTCCGCCAGCGACCCCTAAGGTCCTAACATCTAGGGATTTTAAATAAAGTTTATGCCCTCCAACTTGAGAATTCCTTATCATTACTTTTCCATCTTTAATTACAGAAATATCAGTAGATGTTCCTCCAACTTCAAAAAATATTCCATCAGAAACTTTCTCATACATTAATGCTCCTGCAACTCCAGCAGCTAAACCTGATAACATTGTTAATATTGGTCTTTTTCTAACCTCATCTATGGTCATAACACCACCATCACATCTCATTATCATAAGAGGCTTTTTTATATTAGCATTCTTTACTGATGCTTCCGTCATATTTGCAGTTTCCATCATTTTAGGAATTAATGCACCATTTACTACAGATGTCCTAGTCCTAGCTCTCAATCCATATAATTGTGATATTTCATATCCTCCTGTTGCATACATTCTACTATTAAATGCTTCTTCAATTACAAGCTTTTCATTTTCTGGATTATCTACGGAATAGCTTTCTGATGCTACAATAACTTCTGCTCCCTCTTTCCTAAGTTCAGTTATTGAGTCTAAAATTGCTTTTTTAGATAAATGCCCTGAATCTATATATCTATGCTTTGTATATAGATATTTCCCTGGAGATAGCTCAATATTTTCTACTTTTGTTTCATTTTTAGCTCTTTCACCTTCTATTCCTTTTCCCATTCCAATTATACCAACTCTAGCTACATCACCCTCTAATAATGCATTAGTTGCTTGGGTAGTTCCATGTGCTATAAACACTACATCATTCGGAGAAATATTATTTTCTTCTAATACCTTTTTTATAACCTCTATAACTCCCTTGGCAACCCCTTCTTTTTCATGATGAGTGGTAGGTATTTTAGCTTTTCCTATTACCTCAAAACTATTATTATCTATAACAACAGCATCTGTAAATGTTCCTCCAACGTCTATTCCAATTCTTACCTTACTCATTTTCTTCCCCTCCTAATGCAATTCATTATCAAAGGTGCGTATTGAACGCACCTTTGATTTTGTTAAATACTTTATTTTATATATTTTTAAAATATCATTACAGCTGTATAAATTAATGATAAACAAGTAATTAATACTGTGTACGGTAATGTAGATTTTAAAACTGAATTAACATCTACTTTTGCAAAATCTGCAACAATTACATTGTGAGTATTAGTTGGATCTGATACTCCTTGTACTACTCCAGTAGATCTTAATGCCATTCCTATAGCTGCTGGACTTAATGTTCCTGCTGCTAACATAACATTTGCTATTCCAGAACCTAATCCATATAAGTTAAGAGGTCCTCTGTATAAAGCAAGTGGAGATGCTATTGTAAATATTATTATATATGGTATTGGAGATGTAGGTAATACTGAACCTATAAGTGGTTGCATTAATTGAATTGTAGCAGTAGCTGATACCCCATTTAATAAGATACCTATACCAATCATTAAGCCTATTACTCCTGCTACATCTTGTATCCCCTCTACAAGAGAGCTTGTCATAATTTGAACTATTTGTGATGGTTTCGTTACTAAAATTGTAAATAATACTGCAATTAATAATGAAAGTTCAGCACTGAATTTGAAGAAAAATACTAATAATATAGGCACTAATGGTGACAATAAAGCAAGTATATTTACATCATCTTGTGTCTTTGTTTCAAAGTTACTATTTGGCATTGCCCAAGTACTTCTTACACTTTTACCTTTTACGTTAACTAATATATATGCAGCAGTTACAATAATAGATATTATAGCTAAAACTAAAGATGTCGATTTTACAAGCTCCATATCCATTCCTATTGCATCAACATAAAATTGGTAGTTAGCAACATTAAATAATCCACCAAGGCCTAAGCCCATAAGAAAGGAACCAGCTGCAACTGTTGGCTTTATTCCAGCTGATAACATAAGTGGGATTACTATTGTTGCTACCATTATAACTGCTCCTGCTCCCCCTAATGCTGAAAATACTACTGCACAAGCAGCTGTTAAAATAAATGCAATTGCTAAAGGCTTATCTCCTGCAAGCTCTGCTGCCTTTCTAATTATAGTATTTGATACCCCTTGCTTTTGAATAACTTTTGCAAACATTGCCCCAAATATTGCAGCCATCATTGTACTTGCAAGTCTAACAGATCCCCCTCCAATTACATGAGCCATCAAAGTTTGGCCACCTTCTTCTTTTGGAGTCATAAATGGAACTCCTGCTATTACAGCTATTATAATTCCTAGTAGTGGTAATGCTAAAAGTGTCGGCAGTTTCTTAGATATCATAAGTACTGTTATTACAGCAAATACTAATAATATAAGGATAACTTGAATATTTAAAACTTCTCCCATTTTTCATTCCCCTTTTTTAATATTTTTATAATTGCACTTTTTAAATCTTGATAAAGAATCCAAAATTTTGTTGTTTTATATAAATTTATACTCTACTTCATATATCACCCTCCTTCTATTTTTATATATAATTAAAATGTTACCAAGTCATACTATTCAATAACTTGATTACTCTTTAATAAACCTTCTCTAAGTTCAAGATAACTTACTTCCCTAAAGCTTTTGCTATTTTTAATACAAATTCTTGCTGCAGTTCCAGCTGCTTGTCCTAAGGCCATACAAATTGGTGAAACTCTCATAGATGCTAAGGCTTCATGAGTTGTACTTATTGCCCTTCCTGTAACTATTAAATTGTCCATTGCTTTAGGTAATAAAGCCCTATATGGTATTCCATAATAATCACCCATTTTTATTTCCATTAAATCCAACTCTTTACCATCTGGATCATGAATATCTATTGGCCAACTTCCAAGAGCTACTGTATCTTCGAATATCCTCTTAGAAAAAATATCTTTTTCAGTTAATTGATATTCTCCAACTAATCTTCTAGTTTCTCTGACACCTATTTCATCACCTGATTGAACTAAAATTGAATCTTTGAATCCTGGTATATATTTTTTTAAAAAGTTATATATTTCAATAACCTGTCTTCTACCTTCTATAGTTGCTTCAGACAAATCAAAATTTCTAACAGATATTTTATTTATAACCCTACTCATATTTATAGCAACTTCGCCTCTTCTATTTAACTCAAAAAATAATACTCTATCTCTATTAATTGTAAAATCTCCATTTTCTGTAGCCTCTTTTATTTTAGAAAAGAAACCTGAAATTGCAATTCTCTTAGTCTCATAAAGACTTTTTATATTTTCCCCTAGCACAAACTCCTCTCTATTACTTTCAACATATTTAATAAGTTCATCTATATTAACATCACTTAATTTAAACATCATTGTCATAGGTTGACATTTACCATCCTTGTCCCTTCCTATCTTCATTTCATTTCCAGAAAGATAAGCTATTTCTCCATCTCCAGTAGCATCAACATAATATTTTGAATTTACTTTATATAACCCTGACCTAGTCTTTACTAGTATAGACTCTATAGTTTTCCCGTTAGTCTCCACATCTAATGCTTCAGTATGATATAAAATTTCTACTCCTGATTCTAATAAGTACTCTTGAGATACATATTTATAAACTTCTGTTTCTATTGGTGTAACTGTTGCTGCCACTCCAAGTGGATCCTCAATATGCCCTATTGTTCCCCCATTTTTTTTAACTCTTTCTATAAGCTCATTTGCATATCCCATTACAATTTGTTTTTTCCCAGCATGAAAAGTCATAAGAGGTATTACTAAAGCTTTAGTTGCACAGCCACCTAGGTATCCTCCTCTTTCTATTAAGATTACTTTATTACCTTCTGAAGCTGCTGCTTTTGCTGCAATAATACCAGATGGTCCCCCTCCTATAATCAAAATATCGCAACTTTTATTTCCTTTTACCCTCATATCATCTCTCCTTTAAATCAATATTCACTTCACATTTAACCTCAAATGTTCTATTCCAAGGTAATATTGCATTTACATTTATTCCTTCTATAAATCCCCTAGCCTCTAAGTAATTAACCTCACTTCTATAAAAATAATCATTAATGATTTTTATTAATTCTTCTTCAACGAATTTATCTATTTGGTTTACTCTTTTTTTCATGTTAAAAATACTTAAACCAGCTTTTAATACTTCTTTATTTGCTTCATTTCTAACATAACTCTGATACATAAAATCATCACAATATCTCTCTATTAAAAATTTTAAACTTTGTAAAGAATTATTAAAATCAATCATCCCTTTTGATGATAAGCTTGAAATTATATTTCCATGTGAAATTGTAGTACCCATTGCATTTCCAGCAGTATTCCAAGCTCCATAAGCTACTACCTTAAGTAATAAATCTTCTTCTTTTAATCTTGTTATAAGATAACCATCTCCACCATTTGCAAAAGATAAATCAGCAATTCCTACATTCTTTCCTAACTTAACATATCTTTTTATTCTTTCAATAAGCTCATCAATAGTATCGTTTTTATTGTAGTTTTCTGCCTTCCCTTCTGCCATATCTATATATGGAATATTTGGAGTTGTAACTGCAAGTATATAATCAGACTTATTAAAGTTATCTACAATTATTGCATTAGTACTCTTTAAGTGCTCAATTATATTTACATTCAAAGATCTATCTTCAAACTTTGGAATAATATCTCCTAAATTTTTATCATCAAAGTCTATATAAACTTTAGGATTATAATTTTCTATATCGTTTACATACCTACTAAGAAGAATTTGTCCAATTTCATCAGCACCTGGATAAACATATACTTTATCTTTTAAGTTATAATTATTTACCTTTTCATGTATCTTTTCATGCTCTATTAAATGAAGTCCATATTTAGAGCAATCCTCTTGTGATAGAATTAAAAAATCAATTATTTTATCTTTTACAAGATTTATAGCTTCCATATTAATTTTATGGTTTCTTTCTCTAGTCCTTAAATAAGTATTTAATACTTCTTGTGGTATTTCCAATTCTATTTGTTCTAAGTTACTTTTTAACTCAGTTTCATTTAATGATTCTACCTTATATCTTAACTCATTATATTTATTTATTTTATCCCACCATACTTGACTTTCATCACTGGATACAGATATAGATAATCTCATAATATTTGAAAAGGCATATATCTTTACTTTACTATTGTTCTTCTTATATTCTCTTAAATTATTTATTATTTTCATTGCATTATCAGCAGATCTTTTATCAGTTCTGGAAGCAACCAATCCTCCATATAAGAACATATCTAAGGATATTATTAATACATCCCCCTCTTCACAATTTAACCAATTTACTATTGATTCTACATTTCCTTCTTTTAAAAAGAAACCTAAATCTTCACTTTTAGGTGTTTTTATTTCTAATCCCCTTAGATTAGCTAACTGAATAACTAAATCTAAATTTACTGGTCTATCATCTAGTGGTATATATAAAACTTTATTATTCATATTTAATCCTCTTTTTTATTAAAATCATCTATAGCTTTTCTATATTTTAATGTAGCTTCATAAATTGATTCTTTTGTTTTACCAGTTACTATTGCTCCAATCATTAACCCATTTATACCAATCTGTTGTAATACTATGCTTTGTTCAGGTGTTATGCTCCTTTGAGTTGGTATTACTATAGGTTTAGAAGTAGCATCTCTAATTGATTTATACTGCAATAATTCTCTCACTGTTAATTCATTTCCGTAAGTAGATGGATCCATAATAGAACACTCTAATACATCTATAGGCAATTCATTATAAGCTTTTACATATTCTAATTTATATTCATTATCAATAGCCACCATCTTATCAATATCTTTATTAAATACTAATGGATTCATATGTTTGTCATATAATGAGATAAAGTTAAAACCTTCATCAATTATTCCATCTATTTCTGACATTGGTATTTTATCATGCCCTCCAGCAACAATTCCTATAGGTCTATCATACTTTTTACAAAGTAAAACTATCTCTTTAATATTCTTTAATTCTTCTTCTAGAGATCCAAACCTAGTTTTACTTGCTCTATGCTCCACATTAATATGGATTTTTAATATATCTGCTCCTGCTGATAATGCTGCTTCAGCAAATTCTAAATTATTTTCTGGAAGACTTACTATTAGGGATATTGATTCTGTCTTTAATATATTAATCAAATTCATACTAGACTTCCTTTCTACTTTTTATTTTTCTTTAATATAATTCTATCATCTAAAAATTACTAAATCAACACTTTTGGAGAATTTTTTCATTTTTTTTGAAATTTTTTTTCTTATTAAAAAAGAGTCTGATATTTCCTCAGACTCTTTTCTATTTATTTATTTATCTTTTATTCTTACACCTAAAGTTACACTAGCATTATCTACTGTAGAATTTTTAATCTTAATTATTACTTTTCCATTGCCTTTCTTTGTTCCAACTATGCTAGTAGAATTGCTTCCCATACTAAAAAATTCTTTATTAGATATATCTTCAATTTCCATCACGCCTAAAGATATCTCCTTATCTGCTCCCTTAATTTTAATATAATCTAATAAATTTATCTCTTCTCCTACTTTAAAGTCTATCTTTTTATTAGATATTTTCTCTATTTCAAATTGTCCTTCCATACCTTTAATAAAGTTTCCATCTAACAAAACATTAACCTTATCACTAAAGTCTGACTTTGTTAAATAATTATTTCTTAAATCTACTTTCTTCAAATTTTTTATAGCACTTATTTCCTTTGGTATTACAGTTAATCTGTTATTACTTGCAAAAATAAATCTTAATTCTGCGATATTTCCTATTGAACTTGGTATTTCTAACAATCCATTGTTACTAATATATAAACCTTGTAATCTTGATAAGTTTCCTAATTCCACTGGTATTTCTTCTAATTTGTTATCACTTAAGTTTATTCCAGTTAAAGTTACCATATTTCCTATACTATTAGGTAGTATTTTAATCTCATTACCATTTAACCCCAAATATGATATTACTTTCATTCCATTTATCTCTTCTTTAATTTCCTGTATCTTATTAAAAGAAAGATCTAAATGCTTAATATTTTCTATAATTGGAGTTGTAGTTAATTGATTTTTTGATAAATCTATATATTGTAATGAAGCTGGAATAAAATTCACATCTATTTCTTTTATATTATTTTTTGAAATATATAATGTCTTTAAACTAGTTAAAGTCGATAAATTAGGGAAGTTCTCTAAACTATTACTTTCTAAATGCATCTCCTTTAACGATGTTAAGTTATTTATATTTTCTGGTAATACTTCTATTTTGTTATTAGATAAATTTATTTCTGTTACCCTACTAAGATTAACTATATTATTTGGTAGACTTTTTAATTCATTATTATCTACACTTAAAGTATATAATTTTTTTAAATTACCTATACTTTCAGGTAGTGTTGTCAATTTATTTTTTCCAACTCTTAAATACATAAGCTCTGGAAAAGAACCTATATTGTTAGGTAATTCTGTTATATTATTATTAAAAAGATTTAATTCTCTCAACACCGGTAATGATACTATGTCACTTGGAAAGGTCGTTAACTCATTATCATAGGCAATTAATCTTATGAGTTTTTTAAGATTAGTTACTTCAGATGGTATTTCCTTTATTTTATTTTGTGAAATATCCAATCTATCTAAAGTTGTAATATTACCAATCTCCTTTGGAATAAATGTTAATAAATTTTGAGAAACATCAAACCAACGAAGCTTTTTCATATTTCCAATATATGATGGTAGCTCTTCTATTTTATTTCTTGAAATTATTAACTTATCTAAAGCCTCTAATTTAACTATTTCTTCTGGAATTACATTTATGTGATTCCCCTCCAAATTCACTTCAAATAAATTTGGTAAATAGGATATTCCTTCTATTGAATTAATCTGTTCCTCAACAGCAAATAAATACTTTACAGACTGCAATTTTCTTAAAGTAACTTTATTTGATTCTATATCTGGAATGGCTTGAGGGTTAGTATAAGTGGTAAATGTAACTGTCCTAATAATAACATTCCTAAAATTTTCATCTGGAAAGATTAGTTTCAATTCATTTTCATTTATTTCTCTATCAAAATCTTCTCCATTAATACTAATTGTTTCATTTTCATCTGCGTAAACAAATTTATTTTCAGAAAAAGATGCCAAAACCATACTTGATATTAATACAGCTGATAATGTAGCTATTTTCATTTTTAAATTCTTCCTCATATTACTCACCTCATTAAATTAATATTCTAATAGAATCTTAATATTTGTCCAATTTGCAACTGGTGATTCTTCAAAAGATGATGCGTGTCCATCAAAGCCTGTTAATCCCATTATTGTAGGAACATCCTGCCAATTGACTCCAAAATCTTCTGATATAACAAACCTAGTACTATTTTCAATGTCATTCTCTATATACTTAGGTTTTAAGTATTGGGAATAAAGAGGCGCTACTGCTTCTAAAATAGGATCAAAGGTTACTTCTCCATTTGGTGCATATTCTGGATTATAAAGATCTTCTTTATTTGATCCAATACTTGCTATTATTCCATAATGAGGCTGTTGTGAAAATGCTCCGTCTATAAATGCTTTTTGATCCACATTATATGCTAAGAACTTAGCATGATTAGCTGGTACTAATTGAATTCCTCCTGAATAATCAATATATTTTCCCCATCCTGATTTGCCAACCTTTGGAGAAGTAGATAAACAAATAACTCCTGGATGACTTGCTCTAAATGTTCCTACATGAGAATATTCACTTCCTCCAAATCTTCCTGTTCCTCTTACCCTTTGAATTATATCTGCTATATGTTTACTAGTTCCATCTCCATATTTAAGTAATACTCTTCCATTAGATTCTTTATATTCACCATTTACTGTATCTCCTGATGCCCAGTTTTCAATCTCAATACTGACTGGTGATCCAATATCTATTGATGGTTTACTTACTATTATTCTTAAATCTTTAGGTATTGGTTTGTCAAAACTACCATTATAATAATAATCAAGGGACTTCCATTCTTCATCGCTATCTAAAAATTGTACTGGATTACCAACAAATGCCCCACTATCTCCTCCGAAGATTTCACTTCCACCCAAAATATCTGTATAAATTATGCTATCAGTAAACTTCGCTGGATTATTAATTTCTGAATAAACGTAATCATCTTCTGTTCCTATAGTAAATTGCCTTGGCATCCAAACTCCTGCTGCTTCAATATCAGCTGGTGAAAGACTTGGTACTGATGCTTTAGTTATTTCAGCAGCTTTTATAGGATCATAACTTTCACTAGGTCCTACTCTTACATGAACATTATTTGAAGCAGTAGCTGTAATACCAGAATGACTTCCATCATTAGCTGCATCATAGTGAGATGCCCAAAAACCTGCTGAAGAAGTTGTTGGATATTTACCAGCTCTTATTACACTTCCCATTTTTCTTTTTGAACCATCAGGAAACTCTTGATAAATACTTCCCCCATCTTCATTTTGTATATATATAATATACATTAATTCTAAATTTGGAGTATTTTCTTCCCTTACTTCTTCTGGTATTCTACTATTTATACTATCAGCAACAATACTTCCCTTATACTTGTCAATAGAATTAGCATATACATTCCCTGAAAAAATTCCTAATACAACTAAAATCCCAATTAGAAAACTAATTATTTTTTTTGTAGACTTCTTCACTCTTCTCTCTCCTTTTTATAATTCTAATCATAATTTTTATATCTTTTGTATTATGATGCTTATAATTATGTCTACTATAAAATTAGTCTGCAGAACTAAAGTTATCTTTTTAATTTACATGTTTAATATATCTATATTATTTATTTAATGGTAACATTGTAAAACCTTTTCATCAATAGTATTTGAAAATATTTTTCTAATTATTTGAAAATATTTTTCTATTATTTTAGCTAAGTCATGTACCACCAGCTTAGCTGGTGGCTTGATTAAGCCCTATAAGGGCATGATACTGGCGGCACTACTCGTGCTCTGAATAACTGCCAATCGCAAAACAATTTCAGCTACCACCCTCATTGGGTGGTTTTTCTATTTGCTACCTTTTACTGGCGATCCCGTGAACGGGTCAATATATTCCTTCATACTAATTTGCTCTGCTATTTGATCTTCTTGTATTTGATTCTGAATATATTTTGTTATTGCAGTTTTATTTCTGCCTACCGTATCAACATGTAAATGTCAACCTCAAAATGTTGAAAAGTTCCAACATGAAAATGCATAATTATTTGATAGTTATTTGTTTTCTTGTTGGATCATTTCATATACATCTTTTGTTCTATAAGATGGCCCAACTATTTTAATAATATGAGCATGATGTAGAAGCCTATCAAGTATAGCATTCGCTAGCGTAGCATCTGAAAAAACATCTCCCCAT
>NZ_LBMX01000078.1:0-6333 GCF_001010885.1 Clostridium sp. C8
AACTGTAAACTGTGCCTTGTGAACTGTGAACTGAAAAATGCTTCGCAATTTAAAACAAAGGTGCAATTAATAAAATAACTTTATCAATCACACCTAAAATTTTAATTTAATATATTGGACTATTAGTAATACTACTATCATTATCTCTTGGTGCGTAAATATTTACTTTACCAAAAGTTTCAGTATTAATAGTATAAACATTACTTTGAGGATTTCCTAAAATCTCATATGATAATCCTCCATATCTTGATGGTGCTAAAAAACCAACTTCATTTCCTATTATAGGACGTTTACTTAATGGATATACTCTCCAACTAGTTACATTACTATTCAAGTTTAAATATCTTTTTGATGTTGAAGAATTCCCTGAAGTACTCCCAGAGGAAGATCCAGAAGAAACTTCACCATATAAAGCTGTATCACTTATACTACTATCATTATCTCTTGGCGCATATATATTTACTCTTCCAAAAGATACAGTTTCTATTGTATAAACGTTACTTTGTGGGTTTCCTAATATCTTATAAGATAATCCTCCATATCTTGCTGGTGCTAAAGTTCCTACTTCGTTGCCTATTATAGGTGCCTTATTTAAAGGATATACTCTCCAACTGCTTACTGATTTATTTAAATTTAAATATCTATCACCATTTTGTGAAGGAGTTGATGGATTTACAGGTTCACTTGGAGTACTTGGGGAAGATGTGTCTTTTCCAACTAGCCCCTTTACTATTGCTGTTGCTATTTTTTCCGGATCATATATACTCATATCACTAGAATCAATAAAACAGCATTCTACTAGCATCGATTTAATTCTTATTCCTCCAACCAAGGCTAACTCACTTCCGTCTTTAACTCCCCTATTTATATATCCTATAGCATTCATTTCCTTTAAAATATTAGATGCTTCACTAAGAATAGAACCATTTTTAGTATAAATCTCGGTTCCTCGTCCTCCACCTGCATTTAAATGAATTGATATTGAAATATCTGCACCTGCTGAATTAGCAGATGAAACTCTAATTCTTAAGCTTTCAGATACACTAGATGCATAATCTGGTGATACAACTATAATATTATGACCTAAATTTTCTAATTTTGTTTTTATTCTTTTGCCTATTTCTCTTGTACAAACTTCTTCTCTATATCCATTTCCTACTGCTCCAGTATCAGCCCCCGACAAACAGTGTCCATAATCAAGCACTATTTTCATATTAATCACCTCAATATAAAATATGCATTAATTATGTTATCTGACATTAAAAACACACAAATTTCTCTATGTATTAGTTAATATCTTTCTTATTTCTCCTATCATATAAAGAGAACCAGCTGCAACTATTAAATCATCTTTATTAGCTTTACTTAATGATAGTTTTATTGCCTTGTCATAATCATCAAAAGCAATACAATTATTCTTATACTTCAATACTACTTCCTTTAGTTCATTTGCACTAGCTGCTCTTATTGAATTAGGCGTCACAGTATAAACTTCAGTGGCTAAAGGTGCTATTACTTTTACCATTTCTTCAACATTTTTATCATTTAAAATTCCAAGTATTAAGTATAATTTTTGATATTTAAAATATTCCTCTATATTTCTTTTAAGAAATTCTATTCCTGCGATATTATGAGCTCCATCAATTACTATATATGGATTTTTCTTTAATACTTCAAGTCTTCCTTTCCATTTAATACTTTTTACACCTTTATATAATTTATTAATTTCAATATTTATATAATTTAACCTTTGAAGCTCTTCTAGTGCTTTAATTACTAAAGATAAATTAATTATTTGATGTTTACCAAGCAAAGATAAATCTAAAGTATATTTATTATTATTAAAATTAATTGATACTCTCTGATAAGGAATATCATCATTCACTATTTCTAATAGATTAAAATTATTTGAATCTACAATAGTTAATTTAGAATTTGTTAATAATGCTTTACTTTTTATAATATTAATAACCTTATCTTTTTGCTTGCAAGTTATAACTGGAATATTTTCTTTTATTATCCCTACCTTTTCACTAGTTATTTCTTCTACTGTGTTTCCTAAAATATTTGTGTGATCTAAGCTTATAGAAGTTATTATTGATAAAATTGGTGTAATTACATTTGTTGAATCTAGCCTTCCTCCTAGACCTACTTCTATTACTCCAAAATCAACTTTTTGTCTATATAAATATAAAAACATAACACAAGTTAATACTTCAAATTCAGTTGGATGCTTGTATCCTTCTTCTACTATTTTATTAACATATGGCTTTATTTCCTCTAATAAATTTACTAACTCCTCTTCAGCTATATTATCATCATTTATTCTTATTGTTTCTTCTATTTCTTCTAAATGTGGTGAATTAAAAAATCCTACTTTATAACCATGTTCTATTAAAACTTTACCTAATATAGAAGATGTTGATCCCTTTCCATTTGTTCCAGCTATATGTATAAGCTTTAGTTTTTTCTGTGGATTTCCGAGCAACTCTAATAATCTCTCTGTACGTTCTAATCCATAATTTGATCCTAAAACCCTTAGCTCCTCTAAATATTTTAATGCCTTTAAATCTTTCATATCTATTTCATTCCTTTAACACTTTTTCTTATATGCTCTAAAAATAATTCCATAGTGTTATTTACACCTAAATAACTTAACATTCTACTTCCAACTGCATCTTCAAATTCATTAAATAATATTTCACCATTTTCTAAAAGTAAGAAATCAATTCCACCAAAATCTATGTCTATATTACTTAGTATTTTATCTATTATCTCTTTTTGCAAATATGAATATTTATATAATTCAACATTGCCACCCCTTGAAAAATTAGATAAGATTTCATCTTCTTTAGGAAGCCTAATTACTGAATTAACTATATTATTATTTATTATATAAAACCTTATATCTCCAACATAATCTCCAATAAACCCTTGATAAACATTTTTATTAAAATCTAGAGATTTAAAATCCTTTAATATATTAACTCCTATTCCACCATGTCCATTTTTAGGTTTTTCTATTATCTTTTTATTACTATTTAACTCTTCAATGCTTCTATAAACCTTTGGATATTTAATATCTAAAGTTTCCATAAAATTATATGCTTCTAACTTATCATTTCCAAGCCTGCAAAAATTAAATTTATTAAAAACTCTTAGTCCTACTAATTCTAAATTATAAGTTATTCTAAAATCTCTAGACCTATTTATAACAAATTTAAATTTTGAATCTAAAACTCTATAATTTATATCTTTTGCTAATATCAATTCTAAATCCAAATTATATTTTATTCCATCTTCTATTAACCAATTTATATAACTTTTATTTTTTTCTACATCTACTTCATCATAAATAACTAAACCTTTTATCATAAACATTCCTCTAATATATATTTTAGTATTTCGCCTCCAAAGCTTTTTCCCCAAAGCTCTTCAAAACTTAAGAAATTTAAATTTGAGTTTACTTCACATAATATAGGTTTATTATTTTCTCCAAATAATAAATCTACCCCCGAAAAATCTAATCCTAATACCTTATGCGCCTTAAGTGCAAGTTCTTCTTGTTCTATTGTTAAGTTTATTAATTTACCTTTTCCACCTTGAGATATATTAGCCCTAAAGTCTTTATCAGATTCTCTAAGCATAGCCCCTATCACTTTATCTCCTATGATATTTACTCTTATATCTTTTCCATAACTACTTTTTATATTTTCTTGCATAATAAAATCTATATTTCTTTTATTTAAATCCATAACCTTTTTAATAAAATCTTCTTTATTTTTTATTGAATATACCTGCATTCCAAAGGAACCCTTTGATTCTTTTATTATTACATCTTTTCCAAGTTCATCAAAACATTTTACTAAATAACCTTCACTATTTAATAAGTAATCAAATATCATTGGTGATAAAATTGTTCTCGGCATTTGTATATTGCTATTAGAAAGCTCTAAATGCATTAATCCCTTATGATCACAGTATTCAATAGCTTTACTTGAATTGAAGACTTTAAATCCCATCTTTTCTAAATGCCTTGCTAATAATACATCTTTGTCCCAAAATATAATAAATTTTGGGCTTTCAAGATCTTTTAAATATAAAAGCTCAGCTTTCCCTTCATTATTATATGTAGGAATTATTTCCGTATTTTTTACCTTCTTTAATTCTATATCCAGTTTCTCTCCTTCAATTATTAAAGAATCTACAAGCTTATTTATTTTAGGAATATTTAATGTTCCATTATAAATTATCCATCCTGTCATAAGTTATCCACTCTTTCTATGCTTAATATTTATTTAATGCTTTCGCCTTTTTTCCATAACTTCTTACCTAAAAAGTACCCAATTATAATAAGTAAAATATTTATTATAATTGTAATAATTATTAAAAATCTATTTACTATATTTATTTTATTTATCATTACTATTGGTATAAATATTAAATAAAATAATACTAATAAACTTACAATTAAATTTCTTATAAAGCTCTTTTCACCTAATGATTTAAATGGCTGCCACCATATATTAAAATCTTTCATTTTTATATCTCCTATTTTTTAATAATGATAAATAATTCAACTATTAATTACCCTACTTTTATCACTTTTAATTTTTTTTGTCAATATTACTTCTTAGTTTATTGCTTTTTATTAATTGAATTTTATATTAATGTGTTTTAAAATAATAAATATAAAACCTAAAGAAGGAGCCTATTATGAACGATTTAAATGAAATTTTTAAATTGAATTTAGATGAAGTATCTATTTATGAAATAAATGAAGAACATCTAATAGAATTGAAGAATCATGATTATTATATGAAAAATAATTTTTATTTTTGGCTTATAAATAAAATATATTCACTTGAAGATAGTAATAATTGTGATGAGTTAGCTTATACACATTATTTAATGTCTTATTACATATTTGTAGTTTTAACGCCTTTAAACTATGAATCCTTAGCTTTTACTCATATAAAAAAGTGCTTAAACTATTCAAATAATATTAAATATAAAGAATGGTTACTTATATTTTCTACCCTGCAAAATAGCTTTTTAAAGCCTTATGAAGCTATAAAAAAATCAGAAGAGGTACTTAAGGAAAATCCAGATAGCAGCATTGCAAATACTATTTTGCAATTATTTTAAAACTTCTCTTAAGTTAAAAACACCGATTTTATCTTCTTTATAAAATCAGTGTTTTTATTTTTAAATATTTTTTCGTAAAATCTTATTCATAACTTTTCCCTTTGCTAACTCGTCAATTAGCTTATCTAAATATCTAATTTCCTTCATAATTGGATCTTCGATTTCTTCCAATTTAACACCACAAATGCTGCCTTTAATTAAAGCTCTATCTGGATTTAGCTCTGGCACATCTGTAAAAAAGGTTTCAAAGTCTATATTATTTTCTATCTTTTCTTCTAAAGCTTCTTGACTATATGATGTTAACCAACGAATAATTTCATCAACCTCTTCTTTTGTACGTCCTTTTTTCTCCGCCTTTTCAATATAAAGTGGATAAACACTTGCAAAAATCATTTTACGAACATCTCGTCTTGCCATACTACTTCCTCCATTGTATAATTCTCTTTATTCTATCATCAACAATTTCTTTTTCTTCTCAATTTTTTGCTTAATCAAATTATCATGATGATTTATCTCCTTTAGTTTATCTCAAATATTTTATTATAATCAAAATTTTTTTCTTTTAAAAATAGCTATTACTTCCCTTGTTGTTCCTTGTCCTTGGCTCGTAGCAACACAAGATACTAATTCCCAACCTTCTTCACCAAAATTGTTAAGTTGATGATTGAATTCTTCAATCTCCAATATACCACCCATAAAGCCTTTTGTTTCAAACTTAATGCTTCTATACTCCCATTTTTCCAATTCAACCACTCCTTTATAATAAATACTTAGCTTTCATTTAACCACTACATAATAAAAATTTTCAAATAAATTATAGGTAATATATACCATAATTGTAGCATTAATAATAAAAGATGTACAATAAAAAACTCCCATATAAACTTGACCCTGTCAAGTAGACAATAGAAAAAAGACTCTTTATGCGGCATGAGACTTATATTGAATAGGACTCATGCCGTATTTTAGTAGTGTAAATGTCAACCTCAAAATGTTGAAAAGTTCCAACATGAAAATGCATAATTATTTGATAGTTATTTGTTTTCTTGTTGGATCATTTCATATACATCTTTTGTTCTATAAGATGGCCCAACTATTTTAATAATATGAGCATGATGTAGAAGCCTATCAAGTATAGCATTCGCTAGCGTAGCATCTGAAAAAACATCTCCCCATTTACTAAAA
>NZ_LBMX01000079.1:0-1452 GCF_001010885.1 Clostridium sp. C8
TAAAATGGACCCTATATAGTAGACACTTATAAAAAGAGTCTATCTATATAAGGTCTTTTTTTGTACAATAAAATAATGAGGTGTTTAGTAGTGAGTAAAAAAACTTTTTCAAAACAAGATATAGAAGTTCTATCAAATAATAAATATGTTCGAAATGTAAGTGAAAAATCTATTACATATACAAATGAATTTAAAATTCATTTTATTGCGGAATATAACAATGGAAAATCATCAAGAATTATTTTTGAAGAAGCTGGCTTTGATACTAATCTAATTGGAACAAAGCGTATTGAGTGTTCTTCTAGCAGATGGAGAAATGCTTATAAGAAAAATGGAGTTATAGGTTTAGATGATACAAGAAGGAAAAATAGTGGGCGTCCGCGTCAGCGTGAACTTAGCAAAGATGAATTAATAGCAAAACAAACTGCTGAAATTGAATATTTAAAGGCGGAGGTTGAGCTTTTAAAAAAATTAGAGCTGCACGAAAGGCAGGTGAGAAAAGGTAAATTAGTTGCAGCAAAAGCATTTAGTTTAATTAAAGGAATAACTAAAAATTCTAAATTTAATTCTATAGTTAGCCATTTATGTCAAGTTGCAGGCGTTTCACGTTCCGGTTATTATAGATTTTTAAAGAGTAAGTCAGTAAAAATAAAACGTAATAATGATGATTTATTAGTTAGAGATAATATACTAAAAGCATTTAATTATAGAGGATACAAAAAGGGATCTCGTTCAATAAAAATGCTTTTAGAAAATGATTTTGGAATTATCTATAATAGAAAGCGTATTCAAAGGATTATGAGAAAGTATGATATTGTGTGTCCAATAAGAAAAGCTAATCCCTATAGAAGAATGGCTAAAGCAACTAAAGAACATAGAATAGTTCCAAATCTTCTTGATAGAAAATTCAAACAAGGAGTAGCTGGCAAAGTACTTCTTACTGATATTACGTATTTGCCATATGGTAATAACCAGATGGCTTATTTGTCGACCATCAAAGATGCTTCAACTAATGAGATATTAGCTCATAACTTATCAAGTAGTTTATCATTAGATATTGCTATAAATACTATAAAAAAATTAAAATCTAATATTAAATTCAAACTAGCTAAAGATGCATTTATTCATTCTGATCAAGGATTTCATTATACAAGCCCTAAATTCCAGAAATTATTAAAATTAAACAATCTAGGACAATCAATGTCCAGACGCGGTAATTGTTGGGATAACGCCCCGCAGGAGTCTTTTTTTGGGCATATGAAGGATGAAGTTGATTATAAAGGTTGCACAAACTTTGAAGAACTAAAATTCGTAATTGATGATTACATTGACTATTACAATAATTATCGTTACCAATGGAACTTAAAAAAGCTGACTCCTGTAAAATACAGAAATCAGCTTTTAGCAGCTTAACCTCTTTTTTTAAAATGTCCTTGACATGGGGTCCATTTT
>NZ_LBMX01000080.1:0-18944 GCF_001010885.1 Clostridium sp. C8
GGGGTTTTTCAACAAACTGTATTATAAATATTATAATATTTATAATTGGATTTTTAAGTTTTATCTTTTCACTTTTCCTTGAAGCTATTAACATATCAATTAATTTGTATTTTGATACTACAATAGTATTAAAAATCATAACTAATAAAAACATTATTCCAAAATATATAGTACTTTTTATAATCCCCTCGAATGATACTATAAATTTATATTCTCCCATTCCAACGTCAAATAATTTAGCTGTAAATACTGATAATCCTTGTGAAAAAATCATGCCTAAAATAATTCCGGCTATTAATGACATTAATCCAATTATTAAAGTTTCAAAAAGTAATATTTTTGATATTTTATTCTTTCCCATTCCTAATGTCATATAAATTCCAAGTTCTTTTTTACGCTTTTTAATTAAAAAGTTATTTGCATATATAATTAAGCTTCCAAGAATAAAAGACACAAATATTGAAACTATTCCTATAGCTTTACTTAAACCGCTTATTATATCGGATTCACTACTATTTACCTCAAAAACTACTTTTTGTGATTCTATAGAATTAAAGCTATAAAATATACAAACTGCAAATGTTAGTGTTAAAAAATATATTGCATAGTCTTTTATGCTCTTTTTTACATTGTTAAATGCTATTTTAGAATACATCGCCTGCATCACCTCCTAAAAGAGTAACTACTTCAATAATTCTATTGAAAAATTCTTTTCTAGAATCTCCTCCTCTTATAAGTTCATTAAATATCTTTCCATCTTTAATGAATAAAATTCTATGGGCATAACTTGCAGTAAAAGCATCATGGGTAACCATTAGTATCGTTGCTTCTAAATCCTTATTAAGAGTTTCAAATGAATCTAAAAGTAATCTTGAAGACTTTGAATCTAAAGCTCCTGTTGGTTCATCAGCTAATATCAATGATGGGTTGGTTACAATGGCTCTTGCTGATGCAACTCTTTGTTTTTGGCCTCCTGACATTTGATATGGATACTTTTTTAATACATCTGTAATCCCAAGATTCATTGATACCTTTTTTATAAATTCATCAATTTTATTATGACCTTTTCCTTGAATAGTTAATGCTAATGCTATATTTTCATAAGCAGTTAATGTATCTAAAAGATTAAAATCTTGAAATATAAAACCTAACTCGTCTCTTCTAAACTTCTCTAACTGTTTTGATTTTAATTTTGTAATATCCTTATCATTTATAATAATATTTCCTGTAGTTACTGTATCTATTGTTGAAATACAATTAAGAAGTGTTGTTTTCCCACTACCTGATGGCCCCATTATCCCAACAAATTCTCCTTTTTCTACTTTAAAACTTATATTATCTATTGCCTTAGTTACATTTTCTTTGTTTCCATAGTATTTTTCAATCTTTTCTACATTTAGTATGCTTTTCATTTTTCCCTCCATATAACTAATTATATTAATGTTTGAACACTTATAAATTTTCTTTATAAGTATAGTTTATCTTAATATTTATTAATTACATATTTATATAACTTTCATTAACCTTTCATTTTTGCAATATAGCTCTAAATTCATAGATTTATTAAAATTTATTTATTAAAATTATAAATTTTAATAAATAAAAAAACTCCCATAGGAGTTTTCTAAGCGAATTTATTTTTAATTAATTTTTTTATGCCTAATTTCAGGATGGTAATATAATCTTTATTTAATTTTCTTTTTAATTCATACATTAATAAAATTATTCCAACAGATAGTGGTATTATATAATAGCTTATACGGTATAATACTAAGGCTAAAACAGCTTCCTCTTTATTTACACCTAAAGCACTAACCCCTAGTATAAATGATAAATCAAATCCTCCTATACCTCCTGGCATCATACTTATAATACCTATAGCAGAAGAGACAACATATATTGGAAATATCTTTGCTAATGTTAGTCCAATTCCTAATAATCTAAGAATACTAAATAACAATAAAGCCATTGCTATCCATTCTGAGGTAGAGATAATCATTATTTTTATAGTTTTCATAGCTTTCTCAGAATTTTTTTCTCTCTTATATCTAATTAGATTATATATAAGCAAAATTGGAGTATAAAGTGCCGACAATAATATACCTAATTTTACTAATTCTATATTTTTCAAACTCGGTATATCCAAAATAGAATAAATTAAGCATATAATAGAAAATCCAGTAAAATTTAATAGTACTACCTTTGAAACTTCTTTTACTAGAAATGCCTTGTCCTTAATATATGGTGAATAAAGGTAGCTTTTAATTGCTATTGCAGCTGTACCACCAAAACCTACTATACTTGAAATCGAACTTGCAATCCATGAAGACTTATAAAGACTTCTGTTATCTAATGAAATTTTACATGTATCTTTTATTATAAAATCATACAAAGATAATGGTAAATAAGAAAGAAGCCCTAATATTGTAATAGTAATTAATCTTACAAAGGAAAGCTTGTCTCTATATAAATAAAATGTATGTATATCAAAATCTGAAAATAACTTTCTAAACTGAATAAGTATTATTGTAAATATTACAAATATAAGAATCATTTTAAGCCATACTTTTAGTTTACTTTCTACCTTAATTAACATATACACTTTCTCCCTACAAAATCAATTTATACTATACATAAATTTTATTTACTTAATCTTTATTAGTATATATCAATAATGAAGTAAATTCAAAATGTTTTTATTTATTACTATAATCTTTAAAGAAATTTAATTTAAAATCTAAATTAATATTTAATATGTCTACTATACAAATATATTATAAATTAAGCTTCATAATATATACCTTTCCTTTTTATAGCAAAAAAGATATGAAAATAGTGCTTATTACACTATTTCCATATATATTTTTTTATGTTTAATATTAATAATATTTTCTTAATATTGATTTAATTTCATTTATGAAAATAGTATTGCAAGTATTTTCAATTATGTCTTTTAACTATTTTTCCTTTTTAATACAACTCCAGCAAATATAATGGCACTTGATATAATTAGCATTGAAGTTGTGCCAAACAAAGTTCCAGTATTAGGTAAACCATTCTCTTTACCTGAAGAATTATTTTTATCTTCTACTACACTCCCATTACTTTCTTTATCTTGATTACCATTATTAGCATTGTTATTTTCATCCTCAATAGGTGTTGTAGGATCCTTCTTTTCTTTAATAGAGAATTTTATTTCTTTAATTTCTTCTTTCCCAAATTGACTTTTATAAACTATTCTTAATATATACTGGCCAGGGTTACTAATTTCTTCATAACTATAAGGTTTTCCATTAATTGTTATATCAGAAATTAATGTTCCGTCTTCTTGATTAATATTAATCCTTACTGGTTCATTATATTCTCTTCCATCTTCGACTCCACTAATATTTATCTTCGGTAAAATAGATTCATATACTGTTGTAGCTATATCTCTGCTTAATTTAAATGTACTTGAATATCCTCCATTACTATTGACTCCTAGATTTTGCTTATTAGTTAAAATTATTATTTGCAAATTATTTTCCTTATCAAAAATTACTTGAGTACCTGTAAATCCTGTATGTCCAAATACATTTTCAGTTGCATATTTGCCCATATATCCAGAATTTTCTCCACCTCTATTAATTTCCCATCCATATCCATGACCAAAATTACTTTGGATTGATGTAAACTCATCCAAAGTTTTTTTATCATAAAGTCTTACTCCATTATATTCTCCTCCATTTAGCATAGCTTGCCCTAAAATTGCTAAATCAGATGCTGTAGAAAATAATCCGGCATGTCCGGCTACTCCGTTATTAGCATAAAAAGCATTTCCATCATTTACTTCGCCCACAAGGGTATAATTTCTCCACCCTTTGAAATCCTCTACATTTTCTTCGCAAAGATAACCAAAATTATCATCTTCTACCATCCTATATTCATATGGATTTCCCCAAGAAGTCGCCGAAATCCTAGACTTAAGAGACTCATCCGGAGTAAACATAGTATCATTCATATCTAGTACTTTATATATATTCTCCTCTAAATAAACATCTAAAGGTTGGTTAGTTATTGCCTCTATAACAAAAGCAAGTGTCATGAAACTAAAATCACTATACTTTCTATTAGTGCCAGTTTCATATTCTAGTGGTAAATTACATATAAAATCTAATTCCTCTTTAGGATTATTAGCATAAAAAAATGTAGGTTTCCATGGAGTTAGTCCTGAAGTATGTGTTAATAAATCCTTAACCTTGACATTTTGTTTCCCGTTTTTTGCAAACTCAGGTATATATGTTGCTACTGTATTATTAACATCTAATTTTCCTTCATAACTTAACTTCATAACTCCTTGAGTTGTTGCCATTACTTTAGTTACAGATGCTAAATCAAATATTGTTTCTGTATTCATCTTTCTCGGATTATCCAGAAGTTTAGCCATATCATATTTTTGTGCATCTCCAAATGCCTTATTATATACAATTTCTCCATCTTTAGCTATAAGAACTACTCCACCAGGAATAATATTATTAGATATATTTTCCGACATAATACTATCAATTTTTTCTAAATTTTCTTTATTCATTTCAGCGTCCATAGCACTACCATTTCTTAATAACTTGTTATTTGTATATGCATTTATTTTGCTATATCCAAAAGATGTGAAACCTATACCTACTAGTAATACTCCAGATAAAAATTTAGTTAAAAATTTTTTCATTATCATTTTTCCCCCTAATTTTTATTTAACAATCATCGTGCGCACAATAATCACTAAAATATATTAATATACAAAATATTGTACATTCGTATATTAATATACAATGTTTTGTATATTAATATATTATCATAACATCTTTTTATTGTAAATGTTTCCTTATACAAAATATTTAAATTTATCTATATATTTCAAATATATACTTTCTGCATGTTATATTAAAAGAACCTATATATTTTCTACATAAAATAGAGAATATACAGGTTCTTTATATACTAAGTTTACTTTTTAGACTTTCTATAATAGGTATTTTCAAGTGGTAATTTAGTTCTAAACTCTCCATCTAACTTGTAATAAGCTCCTTGCATTGCTGGTGCTTCTGGTACAACTACAATTTCTCCAACACCCTTTGCTCCATATACTAAATTGGCCTTATTCTTTTCAACTAATATTGGTTTTATTTCTGGTATTCCAGTTGATCTGAATAATCCTAAAGTACCGAATTTGGCTAAAGGAATTCCATTTTTAAGTGGATAGTCTTCTGTTAGTGCATATCCTAGCCCCATAACTACTCCACCTTCTATTTGCCCTTCTACAGCCACAGGATTTACTGCTCTTCCTATGTCATGGGCCGCAACTACCTTTATTACCTTTCCATTATCATCTAAAACTACTACTTGAGTTGCATATCCATAAGCTACATGACTTACTGGATTAGGTTTTGTACTTCCCATAGGATCTGTTTGAGGACAATATTCAGCATAATATTCTTCACTCTCAAGATCATTTAGTGATTTATTTACCAATGCTTCCTTCAATTGAAGAGCTGCAAGTCTTGCTGCTTCACCTGTAAGTACAGTTTGCCTTGAAGCTGTTGTTGTTCCTGAATTAGGAGTTGTAAAGGTATCTGGACTATCTACTAAAACTTTCTCTGGATCTAATCCAGTAGTTTCACATACAATCTGTGTTGCCACAGTTCCTATTCCTTGACCTATACAAGCAGCTGATGTTCTTATAATAACCTTACTATCTTTAACGACTATTTTACATCTACCTGTATCTGGTATTCCAACACCTAGTCCAGCATTTTTAAACGCACAAGCTATTCCAACATTCTTATTATTTTCAAATTCATCTTTTACCGCCTCTAAAGTTTCAACTAATGCAGTTCCTTCATCTGCGATTTGCCCATTAGGTAAAACTTGTCCTGGCCTAATTGCATTTCTATATCTAAATTCCCATGGAGAAATTCCAACAAGCTCTGCAAGTTTATTTATATTACATTCATTTGCAAATGCTGATTGAGTAACTCCAAAGCCCCTAAAAGCTCCTGCTGGTGGATTATTTGTATATACTGCTGTTCCTTCGATATCTACATTTTGATAGTTGTAAGGTCCAGCTGCATGTGTACAAGCTCTTTGAAGTACCGGACCTCCTAACGATGCATATGCTCCTGTATCTGAAATTATCCTTGCTTTCATTCCTGTTAAAATTCCATTTTCATCACAAGCTGTTGTAAATTCCATTTCCATAGCATGCCTTTTGGGATGAATAATTAAACTTTCTTTTCTGCTTAATGTAACTTTAACTGGTTTCTTTGTATAATAAGTTAAAAGTGCTGCATGATGTTGAACACTCATATCTTCCTTTCCACCAAATCCTCCCCCTACAAGCATACTTTTAATTCTTAATTTACTTGGATCTAAATCCAAAAGTTTTCCTACCTCTCGAAGTTCATCATAAATACCTTGGCCACCTGTGTAAACTGTTAAAATGCCATCTTCATAATTAGCTACTGCACATTCCGGCTCTAAAAATGCGTGTTCTGTTGGTGGAGTGCTATATTTTTCTGTTACAACATATTTAGAATTTTTTATAGCTTCCTCTGCATCTCCTCTTTTTAAGTACTGTTTACTTAATATATTTCCACTTGAATGAACTTTAGGTGCACCTTCTTTCAATCCCATTTCAGGATTTGTTACCGGTGGAAGTTCTTCATAATCTACTTCTATAAGACTTAATGCCTCTTTTAATATTTTTTTACTTTTTGCTGCTACTAAAGCTACTGAATCTCCTAAATATCTTGTTTCTTCTCCAACATCTATCATTGCTGGCCAATCTTGGACTAAATGTCCAATAAATCTATCTCCTGGTATATCTTTTGCTGTTAAAACAGCATAAACACCATCTAAAGCCTTTGCCTTTGATGTATCTATATTTTTAACTAAAGCTCTTGGATACTTTGATCTTAACGCTGAACCATAAAGCATCCCGTCAAAATATAAATCGTCTGCATATTTACCAATTCCAAGAGTTTTTACTTCAGCATCAATTCTAGGTAAATTTTCTCCAACTAATCCCTTACAATATACTTTAGGTACCTCTTCATTATTTCTTAAAAGCTCTGCAACTAACTTAATAGCTTCTATAATTTTTACATAGCCTGTACATCTACATATATTACCTTTAAGAGCATTTTTTATTTCTTCTTCTGTTGGGTCTAAATTTTTATCTAATAATCCTTTTGCACTTATAACCATTCCTGGAATACAAAATCCACATTGAACTGCTCCACATTTACCAAATGCATAAGCAAAAGCGTCTCTTTCTCTCTCACTAATTCCTTCAACTGTAATTACTTCTTTATTTTCAAGTCTACTTATCTTTTGAATACATGCTCTTTGTGCTACACCATTGACTAAAACCATACAAGCACCACAAGCACCTTCTGCACAACCATTTTTTACAGATGTTAATTGCTCTACATCTCTTAAATAATCAATTAAACTTATATCTTCATCTACTGATAAATCTTTACCATTGAGCTTAAAATTATACATTTAACTTGCTCCTCCTAATTATCAAACTAATACATGATGTTATATCAATAAACTTTCTTTTAAACATCTTATTATACGTACTTATTTAATTCTTCTTCACTTAAACAATCTATTTTATCAACATAATAAGAATAATCTTTCAATATTGTTTCTACTGTAACTTCTAATTTACTCTTAATTTCTTTTGAATTAACTACATATACATATTCTTTTCCAGCTTCTCTTAACAAGAATTTATCTTCGCTTATCCTTAATAATCCAGTATTCTTAGAATCAGTATATTCTTCTAGATTTCTAAAAATAGTTGTTTTCTTAAGATATGGGAAGCCTCCCTTTGGACAGAACATATGACAGTTACCACATTCATTACACATATTTTCAACATGAAGAATTTGATAATTGGCTGAAAGTCCTTCAACAGCCACTCTCATATTTGCTCTATTCGGACATACATCAACGCATATTCCACAGCTCTTTAAGCAATCAAAAGTTTCCAGCTTATCTTCTAATACTCTCCCATTACCTTTATTTTTATAATGAGCATCAGTCTTTGCTTTTTCTCCTAAAATATTTAAATCTTCAAGGTTTAAGCATTTTGGTGCTTGTCCTAACTTTTTCATTTCGTTTAATACTGCACTGTTATTTATATATCCCTTTGGTTGTAAATATAATGTAGCTATAGTGATTGGAGCTATCCCAGCATTAAATACATCTAATACATTGTTTTTATCTATTCCGCCTGACATAGACATAGGTATATTATTAAATTCTTTTGCAATCTTCTTGGCTACATTTATTGCTATTGGATATAATGGCTTTCCAGACATATACATAGCTTCACCAGGCATAACTCCTCTTGTATTAACTACAGGCAATGTATTTGTAAGCTTAACTCCGAAATTTACATCATTTTCCTTTGCCGTATCTAATAGCTTAGCTATAATTTCTTTAGCTGTTTCAAATTGTAAGTCGTGATCAAAGTCTTCTCTCTTTAATTCAATGTCATTGTAGCCTAAGTTGTCTAAGATTTCTCTTACTGCATCATATCCTAATAATGTAGAGTTACATTTTAATAGCATGTTTATCTTTTTATTTACTATTAAGTGAGTTGCTATATCTAAAATTTCACTTGCTTTACATCCATGCATTGTAGATAGTGTAATTATATTTGTAATCTTTGAAGTAATATTATCTATATCTTCTAATTTAAATCTCTTGAATTTATTAATATTCTTCTTTAATACATCAATGCACTCCTTAAAGATTACTGTATCTTTTGAGTCTTTAAGGTTATCTATAAAGTCAGAAATTTTCTTTGATTGAATTCCTTTAAGATCATATCCTACACTTATATTAAGAATAAAATCTTTTACATCTGATAATCCAAGTTCAATACCTATAACTTGCATTAATACAGAGGCTTTCACATATTCTTCTGCGGCTTCTTCAACAGTTAATTCTGTTGACCATTCAACATTATAACCTACATTTTTAGCATCTATACATGGTCTTGGAATCATTGCCTGCATGTCTTTTCCATCTACTATTTGAACCGTCTTAGGTTCAAAATATCTGCATCCTGTTAAATAACCAGCTAAAAAGTTTTGTGTTAATTGTGTATGAGGACCAGCTGCTGGACCTACTGGGAATCTTAAGTATTCATTGCAAAAATTCATTTCAATACTATTATCAATGTCTCTATAAAAATCTTTTTCTTCTATTCCAAATATTTTGCCTTTTGTATAATAATCTTCAAGAGTTAAATCGAGAATCCTTTCAAAAGACATTGGTTTCATTATATCACTCATGGTTATACCACCTTTCTTCAAGTAAATTTTATATGAAATAATAGTGCTATATGTCTTTACTATATAGCACTATATTATTTAGCAATTTTCATACCAAAATAACAGCATGAAATACTTCATCTAACATTTTAGCTCTCCAAAGCACTTACAGAAGCTTCTTCTATCTTCTTAGGTTTAAATATTAGACATGCAATAACACTAACAATACATACTGCTGCCACTGGCTCCTGGAATATATATTGCATTACTACTGGAAACTTTGCTTTTATTTCTGCTGGTAGATTCCCAACACCATATCCAAGACCAAAAGTTACACCAACAATTAAATTATTTATATCATTAAAGCCAGCAGAGGCGATCATTTTTATACCATTTAAAAGAATCATAGCGAATACAGTAACAACAGCACCACCTAAAACGCTGTTAGGCATAGCTGAAAAAATAGCTCCTATTTTAGGAAAGAAACCTGCTAACACTAAAACAGCTGCTCCTGTAGCTATACAAAAACGATTTACAACTCCAGTCATAGCTACAATACCTGCATTTTGTCCAAATGCAGTATTAGGTAGAGTATTAAATATTGCTGCAACCTGTGATCCTACTGCATCTGCCAAGATTGCACCTGAAGTTTCTTCACCTGTAGCATCCCTATTAAATGCCGCAATTGTTATACCACTTGTATTACCTATTGTCTCAAGTCCAGATACAACATATACAGCGAAAAAGGCCATTATTACATCCATTCTGAATGCAAGCTTAAAATGGAATGGAGTTGGTACACTTGCCCAGCTCGCATTTGCAATTGTATCGAAATTTACCATGCCCATAAATAAAGCTAAAGTATATCCTGCCACCAATCCTACTAATATTGATGATGCTTTCCATAGTCCTTTCGCAAATCTATTAATTAAAAGTATTGTTAATAATACAGTAAAACCTAAAACAAGATTTCTTGGATCAAAATCATTTGCTGTCTTAGGTGATCCTACAAAATAGTTTGCTCCTGTCCCTAAAAGCTTTATACCTATTGTAACCAAAACAGAGCCTACTACTAATGGTGGAAAGAACTTCTTCAAAGGTTTTATAAAGATTCCCATTATATCTTCCACAAATCCCCCAAGCAATGTACCACCAAGAATAATCCCCATGGCTATTTCTGGTGATATTCCTTCTCCATGCAATTTTTCACTAATTGCCTGCATAGTTGGTACAAAGGCAAAAGATGTACCCATAACTATAGGAAGCTTTGAACCTATTTGAAACTTGCCAATTTTAAATGGATATAACTGTAGAAATGTAATAAGACCCGATACAAGCATTGCACTTTGTATCATTATAATACGATCTGATGCACTTGTTCCAAGAATGCCTGTAAGTACAAATATTGGAGCTAAATTACCTGTGAACATAGCTAATACATGCTGAATACCTAGTGGCAGTGCCTTACTTAAAGGTGGTCTACCATCCAACTGATAAATTAATTCACTACTATTATTTACTTCCCTTTTATTATTTTTCCCCATAATAATACCTCCCATTTTTATATTAATATATTTAATTATTGCATGTTGAGTCTATACTAAATTGTTATTTATTAAGCGGAACATAATCAATACCCATCACATTTTTTCCCATAGCTTTTGTGCAAGTTCCCTTGATTTTCTAAATATTTTTTCTTCGTCTATATTAAGCATTTCTCTATCTTTCATAATAATTTTCCCATTAATTATAGTTGTTATAACAGATCTTCCAGTAAACCCAAATAACATATGACCATGGAGGTTATTGGCATTCATTGGAGTTATAGGATTGTAATCTAAAACAATTATATCTGCATAGGCTCCCTCTTTTAATACTCCAACTTCCCTATTAAAGTACTTATCAGCTATAATCTTATTATTTTCAAATAGTAATTTAAAGGTTTCATTAAATGCTACACCAGGATGACATCTATTATGTCTTTGTATTATAGGAAATACTTTCATAGACTCAAACATATCACTTGTATATCCGTCAGTTCCCATACCAACTGTTACACCCTTATTTAACATTTCTAAAACTGGAGAACACCCAACAGCATTACCCATATTAGATTCTGGATTATTTATGACATTTGTATTTGTACTCTTTAATAAACCCATTTCATTATCATTTATATGAATACAATGAACAGCTAAGGTCTTATCTCCTAATATGTTATAATCATTTAATCTTTCTATTACCCTCTTTCCAGAAACTTTTAATGTATCATGTAAATCTGCTATTCCTTCTGCTGCATGCACATGATAACCTGTATTTAAACCTTCCATCTCTTTAGCACATTTTTCTAGAGTCTTATTGCTTAATGTAAAGGATGCATGAAGTCCAAATAAACCTTTTATCATATCACTGTCATCTTTATTAGCATATTTAATAAAGTTTACGTTTTCATAAATCCCTTCATTTGTTATATCTACTCCATCCCTATCAGAAACTTCGTAACATAAAGTTGTCCTCATCCCCAACTCTTTAGCCACATCTCCAATTGTAAATAAACTATCTGTAATACTATAAGGACTAGCATGGTGATCAAATACAGTTGTTACTCCATTTTTTATACAATCAATATAAGTTGTATACGCACTATATTTTGTGTCCTCTAAAGTTAACTTTTTGTCCATTTTCCACCAAAGTCTCTCTAATATTTCAACGAAATTATTAGAAGGTGCTTCTTTGTTATCCATTCCTCTTGCAAAAGCACTATAAATATGATGATGATTATTAATTATTCCAGGCATTATTACCTTACCTTTAGCATCAACAAATTCATAATTATTGTATTTTGACTTTAAGGCATTATAATCTCCAACTTCCACTATAATATTATCTTTAATAACTATAGCTCCATTATTTATAATTGGATTATTATTATCCTGGGTTATAACTATTCCATTACCTACTAAAATCATTTATCTTCCCTCCAGTATAATATTATCAATAATATTTAAAGCATTATTCATGCCAATTCCCATGATTTGTTGTTAATTATTTATTTAAATTAATAATTAACAACTTGTTTAGCTCACAGTGAACAAATCACAGTTCGCAATTTCATTTTTATAAAAAATAAGTATTATGAAACAGCGAAACAAGTATAATAAAGATTTGATTATATTTTTTTGTACAAAGCTTGAAATTTAAATAATTTCAAATACTTTTATTTAAAAATACATTAATAACTTTATTACTTAATTATTTATTTTAATTTTTTAAACCTAAACTATATTACTTGTTATCTTTTATCCAATATAATTGCTAGGCCTACTTTGTTATCATTTTAGTAATTATATTTATCATTTTAATAATCAAAGATGAATCTCAAAATATCTTTCACTTTCCATGTATATAAAAGTAACCTATGAAATATATCCTTTGTATCTATATTTCATAAGCTATTTAATTATTGTAATATTTACATATATATCCATATAATAGTATAATTATAATAACTATCTTATTTGGAGGTAATTTATGAAAGCATGTCCGTACTGTGATAATAAATTTCTTAAAATCGATATAATATTTAATAAATCTTATACTATTAAATGTCCAAGTTTTAATAAGATGCTTTCCCAAACTAAAAACTTTAATAATATAAACCATATTTTAAGTATTTTGCCTGTATTATTATATATATTCTTATCTAATCAAATAAATTGTTATTTGATTAAGATTACTAATAATCCTAAGTTATCAACTGTTTTCTTTGCATTTATATCAGGATTATGGGCATATTATATTAATGGCTTATCTCCATTATGGTCAAAATATAAGTGATAGCTATTGATCTTTAATAACTATCACTTATATAATAAGTTCTTATTCATTTTTTTATAATATTATATTTCTTAGTTCATCAACACTTGATAAATAATAATTTGAATTTTCTTTCATAAAATCAATTATTTCTGGTATAATATGAGACCAACCAGCACTAGCAAAATCTACATTACAAGTTCTTGCCATATCAAGTCCAGGCTTTAAATCATCTACTACTAATATATCTTCTTTATTTAAGTTAAATGTTTTCATAGCTTCTCTAATTGGGTAAGGGTTCGGTTTTCTCTTATAATCTTCAAGATCCCACCCAAATATTTTATCTGGTAAAATACCACAATTAATCTTATAATCTCTTTGAATTTGTTCACTTTCAGAGTGAGAGGCAACACAAATTACTCCTCCTAAATTTTTAAACTCTTTTATTAATTCTGGAAAACCAGGATAAAAATTTGGAATTTTTGACTTTGTATAGCTACTCCATATTTTATATTGATATGCCTGTTCTTCTTTGTTAAATTTCAATATATCCTTGCATAATTCTGAAAAACCAGGATTAAAACAACTTGAGATAAATTCTTCAAGAGTAATTATTTTTGTATTTGGTCTTAATATTTTAAGTGCCTCTACAAATGATGGATAATGTATATTAGGTGTACTTATAGTAACTGTATCATCATGGTCCAAAATTAAGCATTTATATTTCATAATTACAGCCTTTCTTAATATCCTTTATTTTTTGTAATATAAACAACTTTTTATTACTATTTTATATAAACTCTACATTTTTGCATTAAAATAAACTTAACTTTTTCTATATAAAGTGGCTAGACCTATTCCAAGTTTTTTAGCAGCTTTAGATTTTCCCTTAGTATCATGTCCATACTTCTCTAATGCATAATTTATATATCTTTTTTCTAATTCTTCTAATGTTATAAAATCTCCATTGATAATATCATCTAAATCTTTCTCATCATGACTATCATAATAACTTGTTATATATTCTGGAAGGATACTACATGTTATTATATTATCTTCATCTACTAAATTTATCATCAACTCTACAGCATTTTGTAATTCTCTTATATTTCCTTCCCATGGATAATTTTCTAACTTTTTTATTACTTCATCCTCTATATTAATTTTTTCTAAATTGTAGCTTGAACAATATTTCTCTATAAAGCTTAATACCAATTGCTTTATATCCTCTTTTCTCTCTGAAAGATTAGGAATTTCTATAGGTATTACATTTATCCTATAATATAAATCTTCTCTAAATTTTTTTTCTTTTATCATTTCTTTTATATCTTTATTAGTTGCCGCAATTACTCTTATATCTAAATTTATCATTTTATTAGATCCTATCTTAGCAAACTTTTTTTCTTGCAGAACTCTAAGCAATTTTACTTGAAGTGAAAGTGGCATATCTCCTATTTCATCTAAAAATATTATTCCTCCATTTGCAAGTTCGAACTTTCCCATTCTACCATTATTACTAGCTCCACTAAAAGCACCTTTTGCATATCCAAACAACTCACTTTCAAGTAGAGCTTCAGGAATTGCTGCACAATTTATTGCTATAAAAGGTTTGTTCCTTCTATTACTTTGAGAATGTATAGCTCTAGCTATTACTTCTTTACCAGTACCACTTTCTCCTGTTATAAGAACTGAGGATGTGGAATTGGCTATCTTTAAAATTTTCTTTTTAATATTTCTCATTGATTCAGATTCACCAATTATAGATTCTAATTTTATTTCTCCCCAAACATTATTTGCAGTTATATTACATTTATCTTTTTTACAAATCTTATTTAATATGATAATACTTTTATAATTATATGAATAAGAGTCTGTTTCTAATAATTCACCTATTCCATCATAATCAGTATCCTTAACCCTTATTGAAATATTATATTTTTCAAAATCATGCTTTATAAATACCTCTATTTCTTCTAACTCAATGCTTTGAATATTCAAGGATTTTCTTACATAATTATTAGCATAAATTACTTTATTATTAGAATTTAAAATTATAATTCCATCACTTATTTTATTAGCTATGTCCTTAATAAACTTTTCTTCCATTCTATTATCACCTTTTGTACTATATTATTAACTTTTAAACTCTCTCATAATATTATGTTAACATTTTTTCCTTGACCTTACAATTATTATAAATAAAAAACTGAAGGAAGGAAATTATAAATAGTTATAAATCATGTAAATTTTTTATAATTTCCTAAATCATAAGAAAAAGAAGCTTAAATTTATTTCTCTAAGCCTCTTTAACTATACATTATTTATTATTCACTTTATTTACATAAATGGTAGGAATTAAAGCATACATTGCTGCTGCTTTTACTATTTCGCTTTTCCATGTTCTTTCATTTGGTGCATGTGCTTGATCTTCATGTCCAGGACCAAAACCTATACATGGAATTCCATACCTACCCATTATAGAAACCCCATTAGTTGAAAAAGTCCATTTATCTACTATAGGCTCTGCTTTAAATAAGCTTCTATATGTTTCAATAAGAGTTTGACATACTTCATGCTCTTCTGGAATAACCCATGTTGGAAAATATGATTGTGTTTCATAAGAAAGTCCTGTATATGATTTTTTATCATAATTATATATAGATACCTGAGCATTGGCTTTCTTAACTGAAGGTAAATTTTTAATTTGCTCTATTGCAAATTTATGACTTTCTCCATCTGTTAATCTTCTATCTATAGAAATACTACATCCATCTGCTATTGCACATCTCGAAGGTGATGAAAAAAATATTTCAGATACAGTTAATGTTCCTTTTCCTAAAAAATCATTATACATAAGGCCTTTATCTAAACTTTTCAATTCATCTAATATCGGAGCCATCTTAAATATTGCATTTTCTCCTCTCTCTGGAGCAGACCCATGACAACTAATTCCATTGGTACTAACCTTAATTTCTACTCTACCTCTATGCCCCCTATATATATTACATGAAGTAGGTTCTGTAATTACCACAAATTCAGGATTTATATTATCTTCGTTAATTATATACTGCCAACACAATCCATCACAATCTTCTTCTTGAACTGTACATGCTATAAGTAATGTATAATCATTTTCTAAATTTAAATCCTTAATAATTTTCCCAGCATAAACCATTGCAGCTATACCGCCACCTTGATCACTTACTCCTCTTCCTAGTATTACTTCTGCATCCTCATCTCCCTCATATGGATTATAATTCCAAAGGCTAGGGTCTCCTACCCCAACAGTATCAACATGTCCATCCATAGCTATAAGATGACTTCCTGACCCCATATAAGCTAATAAGTTCCCCATTGGATCTATCTCTATTTTATCAAAACCAACCTTTTCCATTTCCTTCTTTATTCTCATTATCTTAGCTTTTTCATTACAGCTTTCACAAGGTATAGAAATTATTTCTCTTAAAAAATTACTCATATCTTCTTTATAATTTTCTGAAGATTTTATTATCTCTTCATAAATATATTTATATTCCATATTTACCTCTCCTCTAATTTAAAAGAAATACTTAATTGTTTTTATAATACGCATAATTTATGCCAAGATTTAATTAGACTTTTAGTATAGTAAATAGTAATTTTTTAATTAATATTAATATTAAAATTGTATGTAGATAATTATAAAAGAACAAATAGTTATCAAAATAATAATTTATATCATTTTGATAACTATTATTTTATCTTTTTATTAATTTAATAAATTCTTCATACTCTTTTATAGTATCAATATCTTGCAAAAACAAGCTATTATTTATACCTACATACTTAATTTTATCTTTATTATTTTTAATTACTTCCCTTCCTCCCATATCTCCATTTAAGCTTTCTAACTCTTTTTTTAAACTTATAGGAAATATAATTGGACTTCCTGTCTTATCCTTAAATTTAGGAATAATTATATTTTTACTATTTTCTGCGGAAACCTTTATCAATTTATTAACTGATTCTTTATCTATAAATGGCTGGTCGCCACAAAAAAACATATAATTATGATTTAAATCTACTTCTTTTAATCCTAATTTGATTGATTCACTTTGTCCATTAATAGCAAAATTATTTTTTATAGTTTTTATTCCCTCATTTATTCCAATATTAATTATTTCTTCTTCTCTTCCAACTAAAATTATATTTGAAATATTACATTTCTTGATTGTTCTTATTACCTTTTCAATTATTAATTCATCTCCAATATTCATTAATAATTTATTTTTTCCCATTCTTTTACTAAATCCTGATGCTAAGATTATTCCGTTCATTTTAACCACACACCTTTATCTTTAAGTAACCGCTTTCATATTCAAAAATTAGATTTCATCATGAACTTTACATAACTTATATTTTGCTAAATAAATTTTGTACTGCGTTTCTCGCTTCAAAAACTATTTTTTCTTCATCTACATTAGTAAGCTTCCCATCTTTTACTACTACTTTACCTGCTATTATTGTATAATCAACTGTTGATTTACATCCAACAGTACCTAATATTGATTTTGGATCATATTCTGCTCCTATAAACTCTATTCTATTTGAATTTATCATAAATAAATCTGCTGCTTTTCCCACTGAGAGCTCTCCAATATCATTTCTTCCAAGAACTCTTGCACTTCCCCTTGTTGCTAGTTTTAATATATCATATCCAGTCGGAGCATTATTACTCCAATTTAATCTATGAAGTAGATAACAAATTCTAAGCTCTTCTAAAAGATTTGAACCATCATTACTTGCGCTTCCATCAACTGCTAGTCCTACAGGAACATCTAGTTTTATCATTTCTGGAATTCTAGCTATTCCTGAAGATAATTTCATATTTGATATAGGACAATGTGCTACTCCTGTTTGTGTTTTTGCTAATATTTTAAGTTCTTCATCATTGAAATGAATTCCATGAGCGTACCAAACATCACTTCCAATCCAATCAAGGGTATCCATGTATTCTAAAGGTCTCATATTAAATCTTTCAAGAGTATATCTTTCTTCATCCTTTGTTTCTGCTAAATGAGTATGAAGTCTTACATTATATTTTCTTGCAAGTTTAGCACTTTCCTTCATCAACTCTGCTGTTACATTAAATGGAGCACAAGGTGCTAAGACAACTTGCTTCATGGAAAACTCACTTGCATCATGATATTTTTTTATAATTCTTTCTGAATCGTATAATATTTTATCAAATTTTTGAACAACAGAGTCTGGAGGTAATCCCCCATCCTTTTTACTTAAATTCATACTACCTCTTGATGCATGAAATCTAATTCCTAACTCTTTAGCTGAATTAAATTGTTCATCTATAAGAGTTTCTTCAGCTTTCTCTGGAAAAAGATAATGATGATCAAAGCAAGTAGTACATCCATTTTTCATTAGTTCTCCCATTCCCACTAAAGAGCTATATCTTATAGATTCTGAAACTACCCCTTTCCATATTTCATATAAAGTTGTTAACCAATCAAAAAGTTCCATATTTTGTACTTGTGGCAAATTTCTAGTAAAAGTCTGAAAAAGATGATGATGACTATTTATAAGTCCTGGATATACATACATATCTTTTGCATCAATTACTTCTTTTGCTTCAAAAATATCTTTCCCTATATATTTTATAATCCCATCTTCTATATATAGATTCACATTTTCAAATAAATTATCTTTTTCATCGCAAGTTACTAACGCCTTAATATTTTTTATAAATAAGCTATTTTTCATATTGACCCCTCCAAATTCTATAATTCGATCTGTTAAGTTATATGA
>NZ_LBMX01000081.1:0-17943 GCF_001010885.1 Clostridium sp. C8
GTAAGCTTGATGGCTATGCCGTATCTGGTAAAAGTACTACGATATTCTTCCCTTTATTTTCTTCCCTTTTTGCTAATTCTTGTGCTGCAACTATTGCTGCTCCTGCTGATATCCCTACTAATAATCCCTCTGTTCTTGAAAGATCTTTTGAAGCATTAAATGCATCTTCATTGTCAACAGTAATAACTTCATCTATAATTGAAACATTTAAATTTTTAGGTATAAATCCTGCTCCTATACCTTGAATTTTATGAGGCCCTGGATTTCCACCAGATATAACTGGAGAATTTTTTGGTTCAACTGCAACTATCTTAACATTAGGATTTTTAGCTTTTAAAACTTCTCCAACTCCTGTAATAGTACCTCCTGTACCAACTCCACCTACAAATATATCAACTTTTCCATCCGTATCTCTCCAGATTTCTTCTGCAGTTGTATTTCTATGAATTTCTGGATTAGATGGATTTTCAAATTGTTGTAAAATAACTGAATTTTCAATTGTATCCTTAAGTTCATTTGCTTTAGCTATTGCACCTTTCATACCTTCTGTTCCAGGTGTAAGCACTAATTCTGCCCCTAGAGCTTTTAGAAGATTTCTTCTTTCTAAACTCATAGTTTCTGGCATTGTTAAAATAAGTCTGTATCCCTTTGCTGCTGAAACAAAAGCTAACGCTATACCCGTATTTCCACTTGTTGGCTCTATTATTACTGAATCTTTATTTAAAATTCCATTTTTCTCTGCATCTACTATCATTCCATATCCAATTCTATCTTTTACGCTACCACCTGGATTAAAATATTCTAACTTTGCAATTACTGTTGCTAAAAGATCCTTTTCTGAATTGTAATTAGATAATTCTAATAATGGTGTATTTCCTATTAATTCTACTAAACTTTTTGCTATTTTCATTTTTATCTCTCCTTTATATCCTACTATTCCGATATGTTTGTTTATACTTATATATTACTCTTTTTTTTATCATTTGTGAATACCTTTTTATAAATTTGAAGAAAAAATTTATATCATTATTATTGTATGCCTTCTTTAAAACTACTCTTAATGTCTTTTATAAATATCATAAAAAAATTAAATAGTACAAATACTATTATACCTGTTGTAACATATATTTGTATCCCTGATATTTCTTTTAATATATTACTTAATAATTTATATCCTTTATAATTTAGAAATGATGACATTTTTATTGAAGCTAATGTTGCTATTGCCATAGGGAAGGTTAATGCTGAAAAAGATGGCGTAAATTTATAGGAAAAAAATTTAGGAAGCTTTAACAATACGAATAAAAGCGTACCAAAAACTAAAAGATATAATAAATATAATACTAGATTGTTAGCGTTATCTTCAATATTTATATAACAAACCACACAAAGACTTGAAGGAGCAAGCAAAATAGCTTGAGTATGAAATACTGCATCCTTTACAGGAACTTTTATTAATCTTAAAATCATAAATGGTAATATAATTAGTAGAGCCACAATACCATAATATAAAACTATTTTATTTATTAAAGGCTCTTTCATAGAAGCTCCTACAACTACAGAAACCATTATTCCATTATATGTCACATACCAACTTGGAAGAAAAGTATCTTTGTTTAATCCCTTTATTACATTATTATATGTAAATACTACTATATGCACTGCATGCACCCCTACCCCTAAAATCCATAGACCTTTCCCAAATTTATTATTATAATCAAAATAATATGACCCTAGAATCATAGTTATCATAGTTATTCCTGCATAAAGACTAGATGGAACCGTGTTAAAATACTCTTTTTTGCAAGTAGGATAAAATAATAAAATTTTAACTATATAAGTTAATAAAATAACTGTTGCAATCCACATAGTTAAGTGCCTTATCCATATGTATCCTAATAAATAATAAATATTAGATAATGTAGCTGCACCTACCATAGCTGGCACTACCGCAATAGGTAAATTCTCAACTTTTTTCAAAAATAGATTTTCTTTCATGGTTCCCTCCTAAGCCATTTATTAAGCATTGATAATAATGAGGTTTTGATAAAACTAATTAATCTTTTACTTATATAGTTATAAAATATTTATGACTATCACATTATTATAATTATTAATTTCTCATTTAAATCAATATACAAATTCTAAATTTTCTGTTTCATTAAAGAAGTCAGAATAATCAATGTCAAATAAAGGTTTTTTAACTTTATCAACATTTATTTTTTGTTTTATAAGTTGTGTCAATACTCCTACATAAGATAAATCTCCTTGAACTATAGCTCCATAAATTGCTCCATCTTTATAAATTATTTTTCTATAATCCTTACCATCAATATCTACTATTTCTTCATAATCATCGTCAGGCTTTGTAACTATACCTAATGACATAGTAGCCACACCGCAAAAATTCATCGTATTTTTACTAGCGAAGTAATCTTCCATAAATGTTTCTTTTCCAACCATATTATTTGCCGCTATTATTCCTTCTTTAACAGCCGTTGGCCAAATAGGATTTCTTCCTGTTATATCTCCTGCTCCATATACATCTTTAGCATTTGTTTCACCTTTTGCATTTATTATAAGTCCAAATTTATCACATTCAATTCCAGTATCTTTTAAGAATCCTACATTTGCTCTAACACCAGCACAAGCTATAATGAGTTCACAAGGTACTTCTTCTCCTGTATTAAGCTTTATTGAAACTGGATTATTATCATTATCTACAATCACCTTTTCTGCTCTTACACCAAACTTAAAATTAACTCCTTCTTTTCTTAACCTTTCTTCATATACATTTGCAGAATATTTGTCTAATTGAAGGGGAAGCATTCTATCTCCCATTTCAATCATTGTTAAATTCACATCATAATCTAAAAGTCCTGCTAAAGCATCAACTCCAACTAATCCTGCTCCTAAAATAGCAACATTTTTAACTTTCTTAGTAAGCTCTTTGATTTTTATTGCATCATCTAAATTTCTAAGCCCAATTATATTATTAGAAGTTCTTAAATTTTCTATTGGTGGTAAAAAAGAAGAAGCTCCAGCTGCAAGTAAAACTTTATCATATTTTAAACTTTCCTTATTTGATAAAGATAAAACTTTTTCTTTAATATCTATTCCTATAACTTCAATTCCTTTTAACCATTTTATATTATACATATCAAAAAAATCTTTGGGAGTAAAATCTAAATCCTTAATATCTCTTCTACTATCTAAAAAATGATGAAGTATACATCTTGAATATACTCTATCATCTTTTGATACTAAAATAACTTCTGCATCTTTATCATATTCTCTAATTGTTTTAGCTGCATTAATTCCTGATGCTGATGCACCAACTATAACATATACCATTATTTATATACCTCCTCTAAGGTTAAAGCTCCCATAGGACATTTAGCTACACATTGTGGATACTCACTTTCAGTAGATAAGCACATATCACATTTCATAACTTCTCTATTAGTTTGATAATCCATCTTTAATACTCCATAAGGACAAGCCATTATACACATAAAGCAACTTGCACAACGACTTTTATCATAAATTACATAGCCACTTTCATCATCTCTTCTCATTGCTCCAGTAGGGCATGCATATACACATTCTGGTCTAGTACAATGCCTACAGTATATAGGCGCATACTTTCCCTCACTATCAATAACTATTCTACCTCTAGTATCTCTTGATCCGTGAGCTACCGTACAGGCCGTAACACAAGTTAAGCATCCTATACATTTTTTTCTATTTATTTTTATTCTTTTCATATTAATCTCCTAATTTATTTTTTCTATTTTTACTGGTACATACTTATAATTAGGCTCTCTTGAATAAGTGTCAAACACTGATGGTAATACAGAGTTTGACTCTATATAATGCATTGGTACAAAAACATGATCTTTCTTTACAGTTCTAGTTAACTTAACTAGAAAATTATTGCTTAATCCATTAGGTGCAGTTACCTTAACTTTTTCATTTTCTCTAATGCCAAGCTTTTCTGCCGTATCTGTATTAATATTTATATATCCTTCTTTAACAATTATTGCTTCTACTGCTGGAATTTCCCTTGTTCTTGTTTGTGTATGCCATTGACCTGCAGTGGCCCTTCCTGTACTTAAAATATAGGGGTATTCCTTATTTTGCTCATATGGCATTTCACTTATATCCTCATAAATAAATTTGGCTTTTTTACTAGGAGTATAAAACTTTTTATCTTCAAAGAGTCTTCTCTCTTTACTATCTAATTTCTCTCCTTTTCTAAATGGCCATTGTATTCCTTGCGATACTATTAAATCATCATATTCTACTCCTGTAATATCACAAGGCATATCCTTAGTACATTCTCTTATTGTTTCAAAAGCATCCTTTGGAGTTCTCCATTTCTCCAAAAGTTTTCCCATTCCAATAGCTTCGCCAATTCCTAGCATTATATCATAGTCTGATAATTCATTTTCCTTTTTAGGAATTACTGGTTGAATTTTAGATATTCTTCTTTCTGTATTTATGAGAACCCCTTCCTTTTTTAATCCATTTGTTGATGGAAGTATAAGATGCGCATATTTAGCAGTTTCTGTATCGCTATAAATATCTTGAAGAGCTAAGAATTCTAGTTTTTCAGCAGCTTTCTTAAATTCTAAATTATTTATAAAAGATGCTGCTGGATTTGTAGCTATCACCCAAAGAGCTTTTATTTCTCCTTTATTAATGCCTTCAATTATTTGATCATATGGAATACTTGATTTTTTAGGTAACATATCTTCATCAATATCTAAGGCTTCTGCTACAACTTTTCTTCTATCCTTATTACTATATTCTCCGCCTCCGTAAAGTCCTGTTGTATTACTAAATAATCTTGATCCCATAGCATTTCATTGCCCTGTTATTGAATTTGCTCCTGTTCCAGGTTTTCCTATATTTCCAGTCATAAGCGCCAAATTTATTATAGCCTGTGCAGTTCTAACTGCTTGATATCCTTGATTTACCCCCATAGTCCACCAAAACGATACTCTTTTTCCTTCATGAATTATTTTTGCAAGATCTAATATTCTTCCTTTGGATATTCCTGTATGCTCTTCAATATCATTTATATCATATTTTTTAACATGGCTTTTAAAGCCTTCAAAGTCTTCGGTGCTATTTTTTATAAACTCTTTATCTATCCATTCTTTTTCAATTAGCACATTTGCTAATGTATATAAAAGTCTTAAATCACTCTTTGGTTTTAAATCAATCCAAATATCTGCATTACTAACTGTCTCACTTTTTCTTGGGTCAATTACTATAAGTTTTGAATCTTCACCTCTTCCATCAACAAGTCTTCTCCAAAGAATTGGATGAGCTACTACCGGATTACAGCCAATAAATATTGCTACATCGGATAGTTCTAAATCTTCAAAGGTGTATGGCGGTGAATCAAAGCCAAAACTTTGTTTATATGCTACAACTGCAGTTGCCATACAAAGTCTAGTATTTCCATCTCCATTACCACCTAAAAAATTTCTTCCTATATGTCCAGCTAGTGCCATTTCTTCAGTACATAACTGCCCTGTACTTAAAAATGCAAAACTTTCTTTTCCATACCGATTTTGTATATCTTTAATCTTATTCGCAAATATATTAAATGCTTCTCCCCAAGATATATGTTCAAACTGTCCTTTTTTATTTTTTAAAAGTGGCAGTACTGGGTTCTCATAAATAGTATTTTGTTTATCTAAATTAAGACCTTTAATACAACAAAAACCTTTATTCACAGGATAATTCTTTGCTGGTACTACCCTTTCTATAAAATCATTTTCGTTAACATGGAAATCAAAATTGCATGCTATAGAACAATAATTGCAAGTAGATCTAACAATTCTCATATAATTTCTCCTTTAAATCTATTCATTTTATAAATATTATTTCTAATATTTACTTCTTGTATTCATTTAATAAAAATACATAACCTATGTAAAATGAAGATATCATAAAAATATCCATAAAATTAATTTTTTTGCTACTCTAAAAAGTAAAAACATCTTAGCATTCAATTATTTCATAACTAAATGCTAAGATGTTTTCGTTACAAGGAAAATACTTTCCTTTCCATATTTATTAAATTGCACTCATCTCCAACTCTTACTTTTCCGCCCCTTAATACCCTAGTAAATATACCATTTTTCGGCATTATACATTCTCCAACTTGATAATATATAGCACACTTATCATGACATTCCTTACCAATTTGAGTTACTTCTAAAAGTACTTCTCCTACTGTTAATCTTTGTCCAACTGGAAGTTTATTTAGCTCAATTTCATCTATTACTAAATTTTCTCCAAATGCACCAAAATCTACGTCTCCACCTTTATTTCTAAATTCATCAATTTTTTCAAATGCTAATAAACTTACTTGCCTATGCCATTTACCTGCATGAGCATCACCTTCTATCCCAAACTCTTCTATAAAGGTTGCTTCTTCTATTTCATTTTTTAATGTTCCTTTATGCTTACTTGTACATATAGCTAAAACTTTGCTCATATTTCTATCCTCCAATTTGATTCATAAATTTTAATTCTTTGTCTTTACTTTTCTGCATAAATAAATGTTTTTCTGGTTTATCAAAAATGCTATTGTGTATTGCAAGTGACAAATCTTTATCAGAAACTCCACTTCTAATTAATTTCTTTAAATCAATACCATAATTGAAATGTAAACATTGTTTCAAAAATCCTTCTGGAGTTAATCTAATTCTATTACATTCTTCGCAAAAGCAATTGCTTATTGCACTTATAAATCCAATTTTACCTTTAGCACCATTTAATTTTATATAAGTTGCTGGACCCCCACTTTTATTTTTTTTAACTTCTTCAAATTTCTTATAATTATTTTTAATAGTTTCTATAATATCTTCATTATTAATTCCTTTATATTTGCTTCCTACCCCAATTGGCATAAGTTCTATAAACCTTACATCTATTGGATTCTTTAAAGTTAAATTAACAAAATCTATTATCTCCTTGTCATTAATTCCTTTTATTATAACAGTATTTAATTTTACTTTAATTCCAAGTGATATACATTTATCTATTGCTGATAGTACCTTTTTCAAATCTCCTAATCTAGTTAATTTCTTAAAATTCTCTTCATTTAAGGAATCTAAACTTATATTAACACCTTTTAATCCGGACTTCGAAAAAATCTCTAGATTTTCTTCTAGTAATATTCCATTTGTAGTTAAATATATTTCTTTTATAGATGGTATATTATTTATTCTTTGCATAAGTTCTAATATATCTTTTCTAACTAAAGGCTCTCCGCCAGTAAATCGAACTTTTTTTATACCAAGCTTTGCACTTTCACATACTATTTTACATATTTCATCATTAGTTAGTTTATCTTCATTTTTAAGAAAATTATTATCTTTTTCTTCCATACAATATATGCATCTTAAATTACAGTTATCAGTTAATGAAATTCTTAAATAGTCTATTTCTCTGCCATATTTATCTTTCATATTATTTTAAAGAGCTATCATAAAAATCAAACTCTCCACTCTTCCCCCCTGTTTTTTTTAGTAAATGAGTGTACTCTATAACCATTCTTTTATCTACAGCTTTACACATATCATATATTGTTAATGCTGAAATCGTAGCTGCAGTTAAAGCCTCCATTTCAACTCCTGTTTTATCTACTATTTTTACAGTTGCTTTAATTTCAATACTACTATCTTCATCATTTATTTCAAAATCTATATTACAACTCGATATCATTAAAGGGTGACACATAGGTATTAAATTAGATGTTTGCTTACTAGCCATTATTCCCGCAACTCTAGCCACTCCTAAAACATCCCCTTTACCTATTTCCCCTTTTTTTATAAGTTCTAATGTTTCTTTACTTACTTTTATTTTAGAAATTGCAATTGCAACTCTTTCAGTTTTCTTCTTTTCTGATACATCTACCATCTTTGCATTGCCATTATTATCAAAATGAGTAAATTTACTATTCATTATATCCTCCTACTTTCCAAAAGAACAATGTGGAAAAGTACAAATCTTACAATCTAAGCACAATCCTCCATGTCCATAAGCTGCTATATCCTCTAAAGTTAATTTTTCATCTGATAGTACTCTTGGTAGTACTAAATCTAATACTGTTCTTTTTGAATACATTGCACAACTTGGCACTCCAAGTATAGGTGTATCTTTATAATAAGCTAATAAGAACATAGCTCCTGGTAATACTGGTGATCCATAAGTAACAAGTTCTCCGCCACATTCTTTTATAGCTGTTGGCGTTACATCATCTGGATCTACTGACATTCCACCTGTACATATAATCATATCTACATTATCATTTAATCCATTTTTTATTTCTTCTATTATTCTTTCTTTAGAATCTGGTAAAATAACTTGCTTTATAACTTCACTGCCATAATATCCAAGCTTAGATTTAATAACAGGTAAAAAGGCATCTTTTATTCTTCCATTATAGACTTCATTACCTGTTGTTATAAGCAAACACTTTTTAGGCTTTATTTCTTCTACATATATAATTTTATTTTTTATTAATTTTTCTGCATTAATTATCTTATCTTCATCAATTATTAATGGAATAACTCTTGTTGCACCTATTTTCTCGCCTTTTCTTATTGGAGTATTATTATGTAGTGTTGATACTATTATTTCTCCAAGACTATTAAGTTTAAATAATTCATCTTTATTTATTTTTAAAACTCCATCTATATCTGCAAAAAAGTCCACTTTTCCTTCTTTGATTTCTTTTGATTTACAGACACCCTCTCCAAGTACAAGGTTTGAAATCCTAATTGCAGCATCATTTTCATGTAATTCTCCTTCACTAGGTTCCCATACATAAATATGCTCTTTGCCTATGGATAATAATTTTTCAATATCTTCCTCTTTTATAACATGACCCTTTTTAAAAAGTCTTCCTTTGAATTCTCCTGGTATTATTTGAGTAACATCATGAGATAATATACACCCAACAGAATCATATACACTTATCATTTTCATTTTACTTAATCTCCTATAAAATTAATAATATTTCTAATAATTTTTTTAAATATAATTATGTTTACTTTCTCGCACATTCCTTTGATTCCCCAGTTAAAATATCAATTCCATGTTTTAGCTCATCTAATATAAAATCTAAAGCTTCTTTACAAGCTTTTGGACTTCCTGGCAAATTTACTATTAATGTATCTTTTCTTATACCTGATACGGCTCTTGAAAGCATTGCTCTTTTAGTTATTTGAAGACTATACATTCTTATAGCTTCACAAATTCCTGGTGCTTCTCTATCAATTATTTCTTTGGTTGCCTCTGGAGTTATATCTCTTTTGGAGAATCCAGTACCACCTGTACTTAATATTAAATTAACCTTTAGTTCATCACTCATATATATAAATTCTTTTTTTAACATCTCATTTTCATCAGGTACAATCATCATTTTTTCTACTTTGAAACCTGCATTTTCTACTATTTCTTTAATAACTGCTCCACTTTTGTCTTCTCTCTCTCCTATATACCCTTTATCACTACTTGTTATTATTCCAACAGTGTACATTAAATTTCCTCCAAATCATTATATTCATTAATTGTATTTATATTTGAAAACTCTTTTTCACTTAGCACTTTATATTTTTTATCTTCTAACACTTTATATTTTGTTGACATTATAAACTTTTTTAATTTATTTTCATTATTTATTAAAGCTTCTTCAGCTCTAGGAATTAGTCCTTTAGAATATATGGCACATAATGGTTGAAGTTTTTCATTTATTTTAGGTACTAAAACTTCATATTCTTCATTTATATCACTTATAAACTTTAAGATATTTTTTGTAATTAAAGGCATGTCACAAGCAATACAAAAAACCTTCTCATTTCTCGAATTTTTAAGTGCTGAATGTATTCCGGATAAAGGCCCATTTCCTAAATAAATATCATTAAAAACTTTCAAACCAAACTGTGTATAATCTTCTTTATTATTAGATATAATTATTACTTCATCAAAATCCTTTCCTTCATATATTATACTTTCTATAAATGTTTTTTCTTTAAAAAGTAATAATGCTTTGTTATTATAATTCATCCTACTGCTTTTTCCACCTGCTAAAATAGCTAATGTTTTATTTATCATCTTTTCTCCTAAAGTTTTATAATATCTACTAAATCACCTTTACTTTTTCCATCATTATTAACTTCTATTTCAATTATACAATTTGAATTTATTGCAGAACTAAGTATTCCATTTCCTGATTTAGTTTGTGTTATATGTACATATTGTCTATAATTATCAATTTCTACATATCCTCTTATGAATCTTCTTTGAGGACTTTTCTTTTTGATGTCTTGTAATAATATTGCTTTTTCTCTATTTATTTTGATTTCTTTATATCCAGATAATTTCTCAAGAGTTGGCTTAACTAATAGTTCGAAAGTTGTTAGTGCAGCTGTTGGATTACCTGATAAACTTAGTATAATTGACTTATTTATCTTACTACATAAAACTGCTGAACCTGGTTTGATATTAATTTTCCAAAAAAGCTTTTCTCCACTTGTTATATCTATGGCTTCTTTAAGTAAATCCTTTTCTCCTACCGAAACTCCTCCGGTTGTAATTATTAAATCTACCTTCTTAGACAATTGTTCAATACAATTACCTATTTCCTTAGAATCATCATTTATATGACTAATATATTTAACATCATATCCAAGTTCACCTAATCTAGATAATATAGAATATTTATTACTGTTATAAATTTTTCCTTCTTTAAGCTCAAAACCAATATCAATAACTTCATCACCGGTACTTATAAATGCCACTTTAGGCTTTTTATATACTTTTATTTTATTTATTCCTGAACTAGCTAAAATTCCGATGTCAGCATAATTAAGTTTTTTATTTGACTTTAAAAGTAAGCTTCCTTGTAATATATCTTCTCCCTTTATACAAATATTCTCATTTTCATTTATATTTTTTCTTAAAATAATATAATCTTCTTCTATAACTACATCTTCTTGTTTTATAACAGCATTTGCTCCTTTTGGAATTGGTGCTCCTGTCATTATTTTAATTGCTGTTTCTTCACTTACAATGTTATTACAGACTCCTCCTGCATAAACCTTATCAATTATCTTTAATCTTTTATTAATTAATTCTTTATTATTACAAATAAATGCATATCCATCCATGGCAGATTTATTAAAAGGTGGATTGTTTATTTGTGCATATATATTTTCAGATACTACTCTATTTAATCCATTAATTAAATCTACTTCTTCAATATCTAAATTATCTACATTTTCGTTTAATATTTCCAGTGCTTCATTTAATGATATAAAGGATCTCACATTCTTCCTCCTTTAAAATTTATATAATAATTCTTTTAAAATAATATTGCTTTGTATTTTCTATATAAAAAGCTTATTACTCATAAATTGGGTGAGTAATAAGCTTTTAATTTAAATATAAATAAACACCTTTTATAGTGCTAAAATCTACTTAATGTATAAATCTTAAAATTAACCTTAATATTATTTTAAAATTTATATTTTATAAGTAATTATATACTTAAGTCAACTTATTTTCCTTCCCAAATCGTGGAGATGCTATTTTTTCAAATAAACACCCTGTGAATTTATAATTCAGGCATAGAATCCATAGATTGTATCCTTAGGTAATACTATGCTCTAGAAAATATTATTGATAATTTTCAAATTTAAAATCTTCTTCTTTCTCTATTAAATTAGCAAGTTCTTTAAAATCATTTTTATCTACAACTAAAATATTATCTAATCTTAAGTTTACATCACTTGCTATTGCTATAAGATTATTCTTAGGCGTTATTATTTTACTACTAACACCATTTCTATATACTTCTATCTTTCTTAAATTACTTTTCTTATATCCTTCTACTAAAATTATATCTTTATCTATAGCTATATTTATTAGATCATAAAATTTAGTTTCTTCTTTTAATTCTTTTATTATCGCAAGTCTAGAACTAGAGGATATTATTATAGTTTCTGAACCTGCTTCTCTATGTTTATATGTATCTTTTCCTTTTTTATCAATATCAAATTCATGAATATCATGTTTAATTGTTGCTACACTTAAATTTCTACTTCTTAATTCTCTTATTAAACCTTCAATTACAAATGTTTTTCCCACATTTGATTTTTCTCCGATTATATTAATGACCTTTGGCATAATTTCCATCCTTTAAGTATTTTAAATTATTATCCTTAAACTTATACTTATTATATTCTAGATTTTCTATAATAATCCTTCTGTAAACTATATCATTAATTAAATTTTATCCTCAATATTAGTTTTTCCTTTATTACTTCTATTAATTCAAATTTATTGCATTTAATATTCTTTAAGCATTTCCCTTGTAAAAGTTTTAGCAATTCTACGCTTAAACATAACTATTTAATTATCTCTTTAGTAACAGGCTCATTTTTAAGTAATATTATTTTATCAGCAAACCTCTTTGCTTCTTCTATATCATGACTTATTACTATTGCCGTTTTAGAATTTTCATATATATATTCCTTTATAAATCTAATGACATTTTCTTTATTTTCTTTATCTAATCCCTTAAACGGTTCATCCATAATAAAAATTTCTCCATTATAGAGTAGTGCTCTAGCTATACTTACTCTTTGTTGCATTCCACCGCTTAGCTCGTGAGGATACAACTTTTCGCAATTTATTAAATTCATATTTTGTAATATCGTTTTAATTTTTATTTTTCTATCTTCTTTCATAACTTTATTTTTTATTACTATTTCTAAATTCTTATAAATATTCTTCCAGGGTATTAATCTACTTTCTTGAAAAACAACACTAATATCAACATTTTTCAAAAATAAATCATCTTTTATATATTTTATTAAAGTAGTTTTTCCTATTCCAGATTCACCCATTATATAATTTATAGCATTTTCCTGAAATTCTATTGAAAAATTATCATATAACACTTTATCTCCAAAGCTAATATTAATATTATTAAATTTAATCAATCATATATCTCCTATCTTTAATAAGAATATTTAAAAAACATATAATAAATTTATCAGTTACATAGCATAGCATTGCTACTATAATTATCCATGCAAATATACCTGGTGTATTAAAGTTAATTTTTTCACCTTGTATAGCACTTCCTATTCCATAAGACGGTTGTCCATAAACTTCTCCTGCAATTACTACTTTCAAAACTAAGGAAAAAGTCGATGTTGCTATAGATGATATACTTATTATTATTGATTGAATATGTATATTAAAAAGTTTATCAAAAAAACTAACCCTAAAAGCTTCAACCATTTCATTTAAATAACTATTTCCATTTATAAGTGAATTAATTGTTGTTTCATATAATATTGGAAAAGCTATTACAATTCCAATTAAATAAGGTGCATAATTTTTATTTAACCAAATTAGTGCAATTAGTATAAAAGCTATTGTTGGTATTGATTTTAATATTGAGTTTACTGGATATAAAAAATTGTAGATAAATTTATTGAAGCTTGATACTATCCCTAGGAACACAGCTATTATTAGTGCTATAAAAAAACTTATGAAGCCTCTTAATAATGAATTTATTATATTTAATAAAAATTGCTTTTCTTTTACTATACTTATTATTTCTATTAATATTTCACTTATCTTAGGCAAATAAATAGAATTGTTAATTTTATTGGATAAAATTATCCATATCACTACTATTATAAGTAGTGATATGAATATTATTCTTTTATCCTTCATAGAAGAATTTTTCATCTGGTACCTTTTCTCCTATTGATTTTGAATTTTCACTTTCTAAAACTTTAAAGTAATCTATATAATCCTCTTTATTATCTTTTGCCTTTGAAAAGCTTATATTACTATTTTTTATTGACTTTTCTGTTATAGAGGTTTCTACTTGTGAACCATTTTCAACTGAATATTGTGCTGCTTCTTTATTATTATCATTTACCCATTTAACTGATTCATCTACTTTAGTTATAAACTTTTCAAGAAAATCTTTATCATTGGCTATTATTTCTTCCTTAACTATTATACTTGCCTGTGGAAAACCTTTTTCACTATTAAATTGTTCTTTCCATAAGTCATTTAAACTAGCCACTATACTTATATTAGGTTTTTTACTTAATATAGTTGTTAAAGCTGGTTCAGGAACAACTGCATATTTAGCTTTTCCACTTAATATAGCTGGTGCTAATTCTGTAGCACCTCCAACATAACTTAAAGTAACATCATTTAAAATTCCATTTTGCTTTAATAAAGCTTTAAAAACTATATCAGGAGTTAATCCATTAGCTATGTTATATATCTCTTTTCCTTTAATGTCATTAAAATTTATTTCACCTTCAGTTGAAATCAAATATAAAGCTCCGAAGCCAGTTGTTCCAACTAACTTATATCCAAGACCTTTATTATAAGCTTGTGCTGCAATGTTAGATGGTACTATAGCTATATCTGGTTCTCCTTTCATAACTGCAGTTGCTAATGTATCTGCTGTATTTTCTATAGAATAATTAATAATGTGCTTATTATCAACCTGTATATTTTCTTTTATAAGCTTTGAAATTGCTGTAGCTGGAACCCCATTTGGTACAACTACTGATACTTCTTTTACTTCTTTATCGTCTATTATAGTTTCTTCTACTTCTCCTTTACAGCTTGTCAACGTCAATAGCATTGTAATCATAAATAAAATAATTACTTTCACTTTATTACTTTTTTTCATTTTATCTAACCTCCATATTTTACTACATATTACCATTATATCACTAATGTTAATATACTCAAATTTAAATACTTATAAACTTATATGATGTTATGAGTTATTTTTTATCTTATAAAGAGTTTTTTTGTATTGAATTAATTTTAATTTATAGTTATAATATTATTATAAATTTTAAGGAGATGAGAGTTTATGGTAGATGATAAAATTGAACTACTTATTAAAAATAGTAAGCTATTAGATAATGTAAAATCAACCCTTGGTATGGGTACTTTTAAAAAATGTAACGCTTTAAACTTAACATTAAGAAATAGAAATGCAGATGTAGAAAAAATTAACAATTGTATAGATATAATAAGGAATAACTCTTCTATTTTTTCTAACTTTAGAGGTAATAATCTTTTAACTACTGCTGTCAATTTGTCTATACAAAATAATCCTGAAGAAAGTTTTAATGATATTATAATAATATATAATAAATTAAAAAATCATTTCTTCAATAATCAATTTTTAGTTTTAGCAGCTCAAATAATCTATAATTATAGAAATATAAATGATGTCGATTTAATAGTTGTAAATACTAGAAAAGCTTATGATACTATGAAAAAAAATCATTTATTTTTAACTGGTCAGGAAGATATTTGTGCTGCAGCTCTTATTGCAACAACTTCAAATAACGTAGAACAAACATTTATAGATATGGAAGAATGTTATAATATTCTAAAAAATAATGGTTTTTATAGTGGAAATAATCTTCAAGCTTTATCTCATATACTATCTCTCTTCGAAGGATTCCCACAAGAAAAATGTAATAAAGTACTTTTGTTAGATAAAATTTTAAGAAATCATTCTGTTCCTTTAAAAAGCTATTCTCTTCCAATTTTAGGTGTTGCTGCTCTCACCAATATAGATTACGAGAAATTTGCTACTGATTTAAATTCAGCAAATAATTATCTAAAAAAGCAACATGGATTCGGAAGTTTCTCTTTAGGATCAACTGTAAGAAATATGATAATAGCATCCTTACTTTCATTAGAATTTATAGAAAATAGTGATTCCTTAACTAAAGAGAAGTTAATTGAGACAACTAATAATATATCTTTAAATATTGTTCTTATAATGCAAATAGCAGCAGCAACTGCGGCTTCTTCTGCTGCTATAGCAGCTTCTTCTAGTAGTTAATTTTTATAAAAGCCTTAAAGATTACTATGTAAACTTTAAGGTTTTTATTATTTCATCTTCTCCTATTGTTACATTATTGAAAACTTCTGTTGCATTTTCTAAATATTCATTTGGATTAATCATAGCAGGACTAAAGTGAGTTAAAAGCATTTCTTTCACTTCACCATTCTTGGCTAAAGTTGCTGCTTCTCTAAAGGTCATATGCTTATTTTTTATAGCTTTATCTATGTCATTATCATCTCCATAAGTACCTTCACAGATAAATAAATCACTATCTTTTATAAAATTACATATATTACTTAGAGGTCTTGTATCAGTTATAAAACTTAATTTAATTCCTTTTCTTTCTTCTCCTAAAACCATAGTGTAGTCATATCTTATCCCTTCATAAACTATCTTTTCTTCCTTTTGTAATCTATTCCATAAAATTTTTGGTATATTCATATTGGTAGCTTTATTTATATCAAACTTTTTCTTCCTTTTAAAATAAAGACTATATCCTAAACAAATAGCTGAATGTTCAAGTTCTATAGTTTTTAAAACCAAATCACTTTTTTCACTTGTGTCTATTTGAAGTATATCTTTTTTTAGATTTAAATATAATTTTGTAGGATTTTCTATTATATTTAAATCATAAGGTAAATAAGGAGCAATAACCCTAAGACTATTTACTACATTAGTAATTCCTATAGGCCCAACTATAGTTAAAGGATGTTCTCTTCCACTATTTCCTATTGTTGAAAGAAGCCCAGGAAGTCCTACAATATGATCTCCATGAAAGTGTGTTATTAAAATTAAATCTATTGCTTTAAATCCAAGCCCCATTTTTCTTATTGTTACTTGTGTTCCTTCGCCACAATCTATTAATATTTTTCTTCCTCTATAATTCATAAATAAAGATGATAAATTTCTATTTGGCATAGGCATTCCTCCACCACAACCTAATAGTGATATATCAATCAAATTAAACACCTTCTTTCTAAATTATTTTTTGCAAAATTACAATATGTATACTTTTATTTTTAGCATTTTACTTAACTAAATATATTAGCTATTTAATTGCTACTAATTTTAATATATAGATTTATAATTTAAATGTAATGAAGACAGTAGAAGTTTTTATCTACTGTCTTCATTATGCAAATATTATTTTGCTAATTCTAAGGCTATCTCCATCATATCAGTAAAACTTTTTTGCCTTTCTTCAGGAGTAGTTTCTATTCCTTTAAATATATGATCAGAAATTGTTAGTATAGATAATGCTTCTACTCCAAACTTTGCAGCTAGTGTATAAAGTTCTGCTGATTCCATTTCTACAGCTAAACAACCATAATCAGCCCATAGCTTTATTCCTACATTAGTATCATCATAAAATAAATCTGAAGATAAAACATTACCAACCTTAATGTTTAAACCTTTTTCTTTTCCTTTATTATAAGCTTCTAATAAAAGATTAAAGTTTGCAGTTGGAGCATAGTCCATACCTTGAAATCTTCTTTTATTTATTGCTGAGTTTGTTGAGGCACTTTGTGCTAATACTACATCTCTTACATTAACATCTTCATTAATTGATCCTGCTGATCCAATTCTAATAAGTCTTTTTGCTCCATAAAATTGAATTAATTCATTTACATATATAGAATGTGATGGTAAGCCCATTCCTGTTCCTTGTACAGATATTCTTTTTCCTTTGTATGTACCAGTATAACCATACATTCCTCTAACTTCATTATAACAAACAGGGTTTTCCAAATAATTTTCAGCTATAAACTTAGCTCTTAATGGGTCTCCTGGTAATAGTACTGTTTCTGCTATATCTCCTTCATTAGCCATTATGTGTAAATGCTTTGCCATATTTTAAAAGCCTCCTTAATTTATAATTAATAAAATACTATCATACTTATAAAGTTAAATAAACCTTTTCATTTTAAATTATCATTATTATTATATTTATTATCAAAAAAATAAAATTTAAATTGCGAATATAAAGGCTACGATAA